>DASUNL010000275.1:0-6016 GCA_036277175.1 Pyrinomonadaceae bacterium
TCGCAGACGTTCGAGCGCCATCACTCCGAAGACGACCGACAGCATGACGGCGAGCGACGACGCGGATGCGAGCGCGACGTTGCGCTGCGAGACGAAGCGCCAGCCGAGCGATGCGTAAGCCGCGAAGAGGCGTCCGGTGAACCCGAAGGGGTCGCGTCGGAACTCGGGCCACGTCAGCCGCGAGCGTTCGGCGGCCGACCTTAGCTCCGCCGCGAGACGACTCGCGAGTCCCTCGTCTTCGAGCATCGTCAGGCGGTAGTCGGCGCGAGCGAGCGTCCATATGTGCGCGCCGTCGCCCGCCAAATCTTCGGTGCGGATAACTTGTGCCATACGTCTCCTTAGCCTTTCTTCGTAGCCGTGCCAAAACTCCTCTCCGGGCGCGGAGGCTTCGGCGGCAACGTCCATGACCTTTAAAGTCTGCGCGAGCGCATCGTGCTGCTCGCGGCAGGGGGAGCACACTTCCAGCTCGGCGCGGAGGCGGAGACTCTCCCGCGCGCCAAGCTCCTCGAAGAGCAGATCAACCAGCTTCACTCTCGTCGTCTCGCAGACGTGCATCACGAAAAACCTTCTTCCAACTAGACGCCCTCGCGCGCGGCGACCGACACCGTCTCGCCCTCGGCCTCGACGCCGAGTGTCGCGCGCAGCTTCAAGATGACGCGGAACAGCGTCTTCTTGACCGCGCCCGCCGAGCAGTTCATCGCCCCGGCGATTTCCTGATAGGTCATCCCCTCGCGGTGTTTCAAAAGAAACATTAGACGCTGCTGCGGCGTCAGCTCGCCCAAAGCGTCGAGCACGCGGCGGACTAGAATCTTCTGCTCGATGCTCTGCTCGGCGTCGCCGCGCGCGTGTTGATTACCGTTCGGCGCGTCGGCCGCGTCGAGTTCTTCGAGTCTCACCCTTGTCTTCTCACCTGCGCTCACGTAGGTCGTCTCCCGCGCGCGATTGAGGAACGTGTTGACGGTTATCTGGCGCAGCCAAGTGTAGAAGCTCGCCTCGCGGCGGAACGTGCGGAGCGCGCGGAAGGCTTTGAGCCAGACCTCCTGCGAGAGGTCTTCGGCGTCCGAGGGGTCGCGGCAGAAGTGTAGGGCGAGCGCGTAGACGCGCCGCTCGTACTCCCGCGCGAGGCGGCAGAAAGCCTCGGCGTCCCCCGCCTGTGCGCGCCCGATGAGGGCGTCTTCGCTCTCCGTCACGTCGGATTCCCTTCGCGTAAGGTCGTAGCAATAGACACGCCCGCGACGCCGCGGGTTGGCGGACGGGGTGGGATTATTTTCGGCCGGGCGAAAAAGAACCGGCCGCCTCGGTTGAAGGCGGCCGGAAGTGGAGGGTGAATTGGGGGCGAGTTAAGACTCGCCACTTAGTCTTAGCCTTGGCCGAGGGGCGTCTTCGCGCCGTTGCCGGCGGGCTGTTCGAGGTTGAGGCGCTCGCGGAAGAGGTTGAGGAGAAGGAGCGTGCCGATGTTGCCGCCCGCGCCGTCCGCGCCGCCGCCCGTCGCCATCACGTCGGGCGTGATGCGGACGCCCTTCTCGCCGATGACCTTCAAGGTCTCGACGAGCGCGACTCCCTGCGGGCCGAGCGCGTTCACCTGCTCCTTGTAGGCGACGCCCTGCGCCTCGCCCATCAGGCGCACCTTCTCGGCCTCGGCCTTGCCCGTGGCGAGGATGTAGTGGGCCTCGCCCTCGGCCTCGGCCTTGCGCTGCTCGGAGCGGCGTGAGGAGATTTCGACGCCGACGGTCGCGGCCATCAGGTCGCGCTGGTTGTCGGCGTGAGCGCGCGTCTTCTCCAACTGGATGCGCTTGTCCTCGGCCTCGCGCTGCGCGTTGTACATGTTCTGGCGCTGCTCGGCGAGAATCTTCTCGGTCTGCGTCTTCATCAACTCTTCGGGAAGATGTATGTGGCAGATGAGGACGTTGACCACGTCGACGTGATACTTCAGGAGGTGCATGCGGACGCGCGCCTCGGCGCGCTCCTGCTCCTCGTGGCGGTTTTGCAGGTAGGCCATCGCCGACGACTCCGACGCCTGATTACGGAAGATGGAGTCGATGAGCGGGTGCATCACGTTCTGGATGAGCTTGTCGGTGTTGCCTATCTTGGCGACCATGAAGGGCGCGTCCTCGGGCTTGACGCGGAAGACGACGCGCACTTCGAGCTTCATCGTGAAGCCGTCTTTCGAGATGACTTCAAACGGGTCGAAGGTGTTGTCGACCTCTTCGGCCGTCCACTCGACGGTCATGTTCGTGGTCGGGATGATGATCGGCGACATCGCCAGAGTGTTAATGTAGTACTTGCCGGGGCCGACGACCGTCTCCTGTATGCCTCGGTAGCCCTCGGGGACGACGTAGGCTTCGTGCGCGCCCTGATCGAGCCGCATGTCCGCCGGGTCGTTTATAATCAACTCCTCCTGAATCTCGGAGATTTCCCGGCTCTCGCCGTCGAGCTTGTCGAGGCGCGCGGCGGCCTTCGACACCTGCTCCTGCTCCTCCTTCTCCAGACGCTCGCGCACCTTGTTCGCCATGTCGCGCCGAATATCCTCGGTCGGGTCTTTGCCGACGTTCGACACGATGACGGCGACCTCGCCGGGTTTGATTTCGCGCGCCGTCTCCGGAATCACTTTGAAGACGAGCGGGTTGATGTAGTAGGTGCCGGGCAGGAGGATGTCCTTCTGCGGCCCGCGCTGGCCGCCTCGGCGGATGAACTCGTTGCAGTCGCCGAAGTTGTCGTGACCCTCGACGGAGTTGGCGACGTAGTCGCGCGGGTCTAAGGGCGCGCCGTCCAGAGCTTCGACGAGCCCGATGTTGTTTTCGCTAATCGCCGTCGCTTCGTAGAGTCGGACGGTGAAGAGGCCGGGCTTGAACTCCTGTCCGCCGTCAATCGGAATCGACTGTTGGAGGATGCGGTAAGTGCCCGGCGTCAGGATTTCGACCTGCGGGCCTTTCTGACCGCCGTTGGCGATGAAGGCCTCTGCGTCTTGGAAGTTGCGGTGGCCGTCGATGGCCTTGCCGTGGAGACGGCCCGCGTCGAGCGGGTCGCCGTCGGCCGAGGTGATGACGCCGACCTTGCCCGGCGGAATCTGCGTCGCCTTCGAGACGGAGACGCGGAAGAGGTAGGGGTGAATCGGCCACAAGCCCGGCGGGAGCGTGCGAAGCTGGATGCCCTTGACGCCGCCGCGCTTGATGAAGGCGATGGGGTCTTGAAAGTTGTTGTGCGCGTTCTGCGCGCGGTCGGGGGCGAAGATGCGTCCGGCCGGCATCGGCTCGCCGTCAATCGCTTCGAGGACGCCCAACTCGTCCGGCCCGATTTCGATGAGCGGCACTTTGCGCACGACGCTCTCGAACGGCCACTTGATGAAGTGGAGTCCGGGCTTTAGGACGTCGGCCTGAATGCCGACCTCGCCCTCGGTGGCGACGACTCTTCCGGGCGGCATCTTCGCGCCGAGGTAGCGGCGCTCCTTGATGGCGATCTCGCGCGCGCCGACGTTGACGAGCACGCTTCGGAGGATGATGAGCAGGACGATGAGGCCGACCACGACGAGGGCGATGGTCAGCAACGGGAGTGTTTCTAAGATGTTCATGGTAGACCTCGGAGGTAAGCCTTCAGCCGTCGTCCGACTTCGCGGAAGGGAAACTCTCAGGCGTATCTCGGTGGCTGGCCCACAGCTCCCGGCGATAGTGTCTGAGGTTGTCGTTGAGGATGTAAGCCGAGCCGCCCCGTCGGGCCGAAGGGGAGAGCACTTGATACTCGGCTTCAAAAAGTTCGAGCAGTTCGTCGGCCCGGAGTAGAGGGCCTCGGCCCTTGCGCCAGCCGTCGTAAACTGCGGTCAACGTGTCGGCGTAAGCGGTCGCGTCGTCCGAGAGTGCGGCGACGCGCAGAAGGTCGGCGGCCGAAATCGGCGCGCCGCCCTTTTCGTAGACCTTCACCAGAGCTTGGGCGAGACGCTTGTTTGCCCGCAATCCCTCGCTCCGCGCGATATGAGAGGCGAGGGCCGCCAGCTTTTCCGGCGAAGCATCTACGTTTGCGACGAGCGTGTCAAGAATTTCGTCGTAGAGGCGCGCGTCCGCGCGCAAGGCCGCGTCGTCGAGGACTTCGATTTCGCCGCGCGCCGCGCGCCCGCGAAGGTCGGCCTCGTAGGCGGCACGCGCTTCGTCGGCCGCTTGATGCGCGGCGGCGTTTAAGGCGCGGGGGGCGTCCGTGTCGTCGAAGAGGCTGCGCGCGTCGGTCGGGAAGTAGTCGAACCCCGTCTCGTCCGTAGGCTTCGAGCGTTTCGAGCGAATGATTACGAAGGAGGCTGCGACGAGCAGGAAGAACGCGATGATGAGAGTGGCGGTCATCTTACGCCGACCGCGCCGGGCTTCTCTACTTCTCTCGCTTCGGCCTCGTTACGACGAGTGCCGAGCCTGTCCGGCTTCGGGCGCGGAAATATTATACGTTAGCCGCGCGGGAAAGTTCTACGCCGAGGCGTCCGCACGCGCGAAGCGGGCGGCGGTCGAGATGACCGCCGCCCGCTTAAAGTTTCAAAGGTCGCTTCCGTTACGGACGACCGTGGAGACGACGATGCTCACTACCGACGAGAATTCGACTCGCCGGCGTGATGGCGCGGCGCGGCCCTCTCGGCTTCCGTGTCGTCGGAATCGATGTTGACGTTCGGGCGCTCCCACTCGTTGCGCTGAAAGCCTGCGGCCGGAAGACGCTTCGCCGCGTCCCTCGCCGCGCGCGCGCGTGGCGCGACCTTGGCGGCCTGCTCGCGCTTCAAGGCCGCCACGGGCGGGGCCGGGTAGATTTTGATTTTCCGCGCGCCGGCCTCGACGGCCCTCACGCGCGCCGCGAGCACGTCGGGGCGCGTCCCCTTGTGGGCCGACTTCAACAGCTCGTCGAGGTCGAAGGGCAAGTTCGCCGGGACGGCGAAGCGCACCGCGCTTTCCGAATCAGCGTCGAACGCGAAGAGACTTTCGGCGTTCTCGAATTTCGCGACGAACAACTCTGTCTCGCGCGCGTCCGCTTCCTCGCGTCCGGACGCGCGTCGCGGTTCCGGGCGGGAGGCTTCGCGTGTCTTAGGCATCGCTTCCGTCGTCTTCTTGTCGCGAGCGGCGATTTCAGCCTCGGACGGCCCGACCTGTTGGATGGGCGCGGACGCTCCGGCGGCCGACTCCGCGTGGCGACCGTTGAGACTCAGAAAGGCGTCCCAGAGCGTCGCCTCAAGGCGACCGGCGGCGGCGTCTTTGAGTGCGACGAGTTGCTGCGAGGCGCTCGGCGCGGCGATGAGCGCCGCCAGAATGATTATGAAGATGCCGGTTGACCTGTGTTTCATCACGACCACCTTGCCTTTCCAACCTCTTCAGGCGGCGGAGTCCGCAAGCTCTTATGACTCGTTAAGGGATTCGCCGCGGGCGTCTGAAAAGTTCCGGTTAGTCGGGGCGTTCTCCCCGTTCGGGCGTCCCAGTGGTTCGACCCGCTGCGCCCCGACTAACCGTATCTAACGTGGAAACACCGCGTCCGCGGGCTTTGTGGCAAAATATTTCAACCACCTGCGGACGACGCGCGCCCCGCGTTATTTCAACCTTTAACGCCCGTAGCTCGCGGCCGGTTTAACTTTTTTCGCGTGCGCGACTTCTTTCGCCGTCGAGCGTCCCGTTACAATGCGCCCGCGCGAGTTTTCGTTTAGCTCGCGGAACTGAAGTTCAGTTTTTCGTCATTGATGCGAGGCTAGCTGACTTGAAATCCACACGCTTGAATATGAAACGAGCGCGCATCTTCGCGGCTTCGCTCGTCGCCCTCGCCATCGCGCTCGCGGCTTCAGCGCAGGAGGCGCGGCCGCCGAAGGAGGAGGGCGAGTTTCGACGGCCCGAACTCGTCGAGCTAAACAGACTCGACCGAAGCCTTCGCCTCGACGTGCGCTACGCGACGGCGAACAACTTCGTCGGCAAGGTGCTTTCCGGCTACGAGGCCGAAGAATGCGTGGTGAAACGCGACGTGGCATTGCGGCTCAAGGCGGTCCAGCAGGAACTCGCAAAGCAAAAACTGT
>DASUNL010000276.1:0-12999 GCA_036277175.1 Pyrinomonadaceae bacterium
AACTTCTCGGCCGAGTACGGGCGCGCCTCGGGCGGCATCGTCAACGTCTCGACCCGCCCCGGCACGAACGAGTTCCACGGGTCGGTCTACGCCTTCAACCGCGTCTCGCGTCTGGCGTCGAACGACTTCGATAGCAACGCCTTCGGCCTGCCGAAAGACCACTTCGTCCGCAACCAGTTCGGGTACGCCATCGGCGGCCCGATCGCGAAGAACAAGCTCTTCTTCTTCAACTCGACCGAGTGGACGCGCGTCCGCAGCTCGGCCAACATCGTCAACTTCGTCCCCGCGGCCGAGTTGATCGCGGTCTCGCACCCGAGGACGCAGGCGGTCTTCGCCGGCTCGACGCTGTCGGCCACGCCGACCGGCAACTTCCTGACCGTCGCCGAAGTCTGCGAAGCTCGCGGCCTCGGCGCGGGCGCGTTCTGCTCGCTCGACCCGAACCTGCCGGCGCTGCGCGAGGTGCGCTACACCGTCCCGGCCGACACCGGCGCGGGCGCTCCGCAGAACACCTACCAGACGACGACCCGTCTCGACTGGAACCCGACCTCGGACACCCAGATTTACGGGCGCTACGCCATCGAGAAGAACTCCTTCTTCGAAGGCTCGAACGCTTCCAGCCCGTTCGCCGGCTTCAACACCGGCGCGAACAACTTCAACCAGAACGCGCTGCTCAACCTGACGCACACGTTCACGTCGAATCTGGTCTCGCAGACCAAGCTCGTCTACAACCGTCTGAACAACCTTCAGCCGCTTGGCGCCGCGCCTGTTCAGCCGACCTACTACTTCCGCACGAACGCGGTCGCCAACGTGCTCGGCGTCAACATCGCCCTGCCCGGCTACCTGCCGTTCGCGCCCGGCTCGGCCATCCCGTTCGGCGGCCCGCAGAACGTCGGCCAAATCTATGAGGACGTGAACTGGACGAAGGGCAGCCACACGCTGCGCTTCGGCGGCACCTACGTCTACATTCAGGACAACCGCACGTTCGGCGCGTACCAGAACGCCGTCGCCGGCTTCGGCTCGACGAGCTACACGAGCGGCTTCAACAACTTCGTGCTCGGCAACCTCCAGAGCTTCCAGGTCGCGATTGACCCGCAGGGTCAGTTCTTCCCCGGCTCTCCGGTGACGCTGCCGGTCAACCAGCCGAGCTTCAGCCGCTCGAACCGCTACAACGAGCTGGCGTTCTACTTCAACGACTCGTGGCGCGTCCGCCCGACGGTGACCTTGAACCTCGGCCTCCGTTACGAGTACTACGGCGTCCAGCACAACAAGGACCCGGAGCTTGACTCGAACTTCTACTACGGAGAGGGCGACGACCTCTTCGAGCGCATCCGCAACGGCCGCGTCTTCCGCGCGGAAGAGAGCCCGGTCGGCGCGCTCTGGAATCGCGACCTCAACAACTTCGCCCCGCGTCTCGGCTTCGCTTGGGACGTGACGGGCGACGGTAAGACTTCGGTTCGCGGCGGCTACGGCCTCGCCTACGAGCGTAACTTCGGAAACGTCACGTTCAACGTCATCCAGAACGTGCCGAACTACGCGGTCGTCTCGGTGCAGCCCGGCATCCCCGGCTTCCCGACCGTCCCGGCTCCTCCGCCGTCGAACAACGTCGGCCCGCTCGGCGGCGCTGCCGGCACGATTAACCTGCCCGGCACGATCAACGTCCGCCACGTGGACGAGAACATCCGCAACGCCTACGCTCACTTCTGGAGCGCGGCCTTCGAGCGCGAGATTTTCTCGCGCACCATCGCCTCGGTCGAGTACTCGGGTTCGGCCGGCCGCGACCTCTACAACATCACCAACCCGAACCGCCCCGGCGCGGCCGCCGCTTACCTCGGCGAAGCCCCGCCGTGCGCGCTCATCGGCTTAACACTGCCCGAGGACACGCCGTGCAACCCGGCGAACGGGAACTCGCTTCTCAACGCGCAGTTCTTCCCGCTCAACACGCGCAGCAACGGCGCGAAGTCGGACTACAACGCCTTGATCGCGTCGCTCGAGAGCAGCAGCCTCGCCGAGACTGGTCTCCAGTTCACGGCGCGCTACACCTTCTCGAAGTCTGAGGACAACCTCAGCTCGACCTTCTCCGAGTCGGCCAACAACTTCAACCTTGGCCTCCTCGACCCGCTGAATCCTGACCTCGACTACGGCTACGCGGACTTCGACGTCCGTCACCGTTTCGTCGGCAGCTTCAACTGGGATTCGGGCGCGCTGTTCAACCTCAACAGCCACGAGAACGACTTCGTCCGTCACGCCTTCGGCGGGTGGACGCTGACCGGCATCGTCAACATCCGGTCGGGCCTGCCGTTCTCGATCTTCGACTGCTCGTTCGCGTTCTTCTCGGTCTGCCCGCGCTTCACGCCGGAGTCGCCCGTCAGCTTCGACGTGGCCGACAACCCGACGGTCTCGACGACCGACCCGAACGTGTTCACGCTCATCGACCTGAGCAATCAGGTTCCCGGCAACTTCCTCGACCCGGTCACGGGCACGAGCGAGTTCGGGCCGTTCCCGTCGAACATGACCAAGCGCAACGCTTTCCGTGGCCCCGGCTTCTGGAACGTTGACCTCGGCATCTACAAGAACTTCAACCTGACGGAGCGTTACCGCTTGCAGTTCCGCGGTGAGCTCTACAATGCGTTCAACCACGCCAACCTCTTCGTTGACGGCGCGAACGCGGACGTCGGCGCTGGCGCGATCACCGGCTTCAAGACCGGCCGTCGCAACGTCCAGCTCGCGGTCAAATTCATCTTCTAAGGAAGATTTAATTTGACTGTTCTTCGGGGGGAGCCGAAAGGCTCTCCCCCTTTTTTTATTAAGGCCAAAGTAAAAAGGTAAAAGGCAAAAGTGGAAGAGCCTTCGTGCTCATTCACTTTTGCCTTTTACCTTTTTACTTTGGCCTTCCCCGTCAGGGGTTTACTGGAACATGGCCGGGTCAATGGCGCCATTGTGCTGGTACTCGCTGACCGTGCCGACGATGGTGCCGACGATCTTCAGGCGCAGGAGCGGGGCCGTCATCACCTGCTCAAACTTGAAGGGGAGCTTGACGCCGTCGACGTCGCGGAAGTCCGAGGTCTCGATGTAGAAGTCGAAGGTCTGCTCGGCCCCGGCCTGATTGTTGATGTCGTTGATGTTGGCTGAGGTTCTCGACAGGTCGTTCGAGAGCGAGGTCTTGCCGTAGTCTGTGCGCACCCACATGAAGTTCTCGGCGTCGAAGTAGAGGCGCATGGCCGAGCCCTTCTTCGGCTTGACCTGCACGACGTAGGCCTGACGCCCCTTGACCTTCTTCGTGCCCTTGGCCTCGAACTTCATCTCGCCCGTCGCGCCCGACGTGAGCAGGTTGTAGAGCGACATCTGGTTGAACATCAGCCCCGAGGCGAGTATCTCCTCGTACTTCTCCGTCAGGTTGGCGAGTTGGCGCGCGAAGGCGGGGCGGACGGTGGCGCGCGAGCCGTCGTAGATCATGCGCGCGTCGTAGTCGCGGAAGCCGTAGAAGACCGAGAGCCGGTTGGGCGCTTCCGACATGACGGCGAAGCGTGCGGCCGGCTCGTCCTCCTTGACGACCGTGCCGATGGCGACGCGCGTCTTGAACTTCGCTATCGCCTCGCGCCCGCCGACGGCTTCGAGGTGCTTGGCGATGATCTCGTCGGCGGTCATCTTCTTCTCGTCGTCGGCGCGGGCCGACGTCACAGCGCACGCCGCCGCGATTGAGAGCGCGAGCAAAAGGGAGGTGAACTGTCTGCAATTCATGGCTTCTTTCTCCGAACTCTGTAGGTTGGTGTTAGTCCGGGGAGGGACGCCGCAGAGGATACCACGCGCCCCGAGATTTTGAACACCCTCACGGCCGCCGCGCCGCGCCGCGCAGACCCGTGGCTTTTCACCTTTCGCGGTGTTAAGCTTTCGCTCTCCCTCGCGCCCGGCCGGCGCGTCCGTCCGAGGCGTCGGTCACAAGTCACAACCCGAAACAGTCCATGCCGAAACGTAGCAGCCAGCGTCCTTTTCCGGCCCTCACGCTCGCGCCCCTGTGCCTCGCGCTCGCCGCCGTTGTCGTAGTCGCGCAGCAACAGCCGCCGCGCACGCCTCCCCCTGCGCGCGCACAGACGCCGACGCGCGCCGTCCAAAGCGCGGTCGCGCCGAAGGCCGTCTACATCCCTTACAGCGAGGCCGAGCCGGTCGTCGGCACGCTCGCCGAAATCCTGCCCGCCGAGTTGCGCGGCAAGCGCAGCCGCGAGATCGCGCCGCTCTGGCCCGCGTGGGTCGCGCGGCGCGACGCAGAGATTCGCGCGCGACTCGCGCAGGGCGACGAAGACTCGCTCGTCAACTTCCTGCTCTTCGGGACGACGTTCACGCGACGGCCGCGCGTCACCTTCGCGCAGATAGGACAACTGCACGGCGCGCCGCCGGCGACTCCGGGCGCGTCGCAGACGAACGGCGCGACGACGACCGCGCCGAACGTTGTTGGGAGCAACGCTGGTAAGAATGAGGCCGCGCGTCTGGTCGAGTCGCGGGCCGGAGACCTCGTCGCGGCTCTGGCCGCGCCGGGCACAAACGACCGTCTCGTCTTCGCGCGTCGCATCCTCGTCGAGGAGAAAAAGTTTCGCGTCGAGACGCCGGCGGGGCGCGCGGGCGCGGTCAAGTTTTTGCGCGCGGCCGTCGAGCGCGTGTTGGGTGAGAACGAGGGCTACGTGCGCGCGCTCGAAGCGGCGCGGCTGCAAGGCGACCCGTCGGGCGAGTTCGCCGAACGCTCGCGCCTCTACCGCGAGCGCGGGCTTTCGTCCGACACGTCGCTGCTGCCGAACTTCGCCGTCGAAGAGTCTCTCCGCGAGATTAAGTCGCGGGCCTTGCTCGCGCCGGGCGCGGTGCGGCGCGTCGCCGTCATCGGGCCGGGACTCGACTTCACCGACAAGCAGGAGGGCTACGACTTCTACCCGCAGCAGACCATCCAGCCCTTCGCCGTCGTTGACTCTCTGCTACGCCTCGGCCTCGCCGCGCCTTCGGGCGTCGAGGTGATGACCTTCGACCTGAGCCCCCGCGTCAACTCGCACCTCGAACGCGCCGCGCGCGCGGCCCGCGCCGGGCAGGGCTACACGATTCAACTGCCGCGCGACCCGGCGGCGCGCTGGCGGCCCGAGGCCGTCGCCTACTGGCAGCGTTTCGGCGACCGCGTGGCCGACCCAGTCGCGCCCATCAAGGTGGCGGGCGAGGCGGGCGGCATCATTCTGCGCGCCGTGCGCGTCCGCCCGCAGGTCGCCGCGCGGCTCGTGCCCGTCGACACCAACATCGTCCTCCAGCGTCTCGAACTCCCCGAGGCCGAGCGGTTCGACCTCATCGTCGCGACCAACATCTTCGTCTACTACGACATCTTCGACCAGAGCCTCGCGATGCTCAACGTCGAGCGCATGCTCCGGCCGGGCGGCCTGATGCTCTCGAACAACGCGCTCCTCGAACTCCCCTTCTTCCGCGTCCGCTCGGTCGGCTACCACACGACCGTCTACTCCGACCGGGAGGCCGACGGCGACCACCTCGTCTGGTATCGGCTCGCGCCGACGCCTTGACGGAAAAGCGAAGAAAGTGGCGGCGGGGCGTCGAAAAAAGGCGCGCCGCCGCGCCAGCTTTGCGCTATAATGCGCGCATTCACCTCTCGCGCCGAGTGTTCGACGGCCCCTCCCCCCGAGGGGTTTCGTCCCGGATTTAAGGAGCAGTACAAAATGTCATCCGAACCCTTCGTCGGGCGTCGTCTCGCCTTCACGCTTTCTCTGCTCATCCTCTGCGTCGCGGCCGCGACGCAACCGGCCCGCGCGCAAATCGTCGGCGACGCCATCGACTCCGACCCGAGTCAGGCCATCGGCAACCGCCGCGAAGCGCGCAACACGATTCAGGGCATCGTGTCGCTGCCCAACAACATGCGCGTCGACAAGCGCGTCAAAGTCCGCATCAGCGGCTCGTCGGGCCATACGCTCTTCGCGTGGACTGACGACAACGGAAACTTCGTCTTCCGCCGTCTCGCGGGCGGGACGTACCACCTGACCGTCGACGCCGGGCCGGAGTTCCAGACGGCCACCGAGACCGTCGACATCTTCACGCGCGGCGCGAACAGCGTCACGCAGCCCGTCTACATCCAGCTCCGCTACCGCGAGAAGGGAGCCGAGAAGACGGGGACGGTCAACGCGGGGCTGGCCGGCGTGCCGAAGAACGCGCTCAAAGAATACGAGAAGGCGCAGAGGGCCGCGCGCGAGGGCGACGGCAAGCGCGCCGTCGAGTCTTTGAGGAAGGCCGTTGAGTTGTACCCGGAATTCATGCTCGCCTTCAACGACCTCGGCCTCGTCTACTTCCGCCTCAATCAGTTGGACGATGCGGCCGAGGCTTTGCGCACGGCCATCAAGCTCGCGCCTGAGAATACGACGCCCGTCCTCAACTACGGCATCGTCCTCTTCTACCAGAAGCAGTACGCGCAGGCCGAGGAGCAGTTGCGCGCCGTCTTGAAGAAGCGCGACACGGCGGCCAAGGCCCACCTCTTTCTCGGTCGTGCGCTCATCCGCCAGACGAAGTACGGGGAGGCCGAGCAGTCTCTACGGCGCGCGGTCGAACTCGGCGGCCCGGAGGTCAACGAGGGCTATCGCTTCCTCGGCGGCATCTACATGGAGACGGGCGACAACAAGCGCGCCGTCGAGGCGCTCGACAAGTACCTGAGCCTTGAGCCGAACGCGCGCGACGCCGAGGCCGTCCGCCAAATCGTCGCCAAGCTGCGCACGCAAATCTCCGCGACCAACAACAAATGAACTGACGCCGCGCGAACCGTTTACCGGCCGCCGAAAACACCGGCGGGCGACTCCCGCGAAAGAGTCGCCCGCCGGTGTTTGTAGTAAAGCCTTGTCAGTCGCGGCCGCGCGTCAGTCGAACAACTCGGCGAAGCCCTCGAAGTCGACGGCGCGCAAAGGAAGGCCGAGACGCTTCTCCAAGTCTTCGAGCCGCGTGCCGTCGAGCATCACAGGCTCGTCCGACTTATGCGCCGACTTCGGCATCAAGACGAAGTCGCCCTCCATCTCTCCGCGCGCCGCCTCGACGCACTCACCCGTCATCAATCCCGCGACCACAATCTCCGGCCCAAAGTATTCGTTCGTGACCGCGACCGTCTTGAGCCGTGTTCCGAACCTCTCGTTGAGACGTCCGACGAAACGCCTGAGCACGGGCGCGAAGAGCGTGCCCGTCAAAATCGTGCCGTGGAGCTTGCGCGCGGCCGCGCGCGTGGGCGGGCGGCGTTCGAGACGACGTAGGAAGCGCGACGCCTGCTCCTCGAACGAGCGCACCATGCCGATGCCGTCCTCGATTTGCGGGTAGTCGCCGTAGTGTCGGCGGCCGGGAACGCCTCGGCCCGCGCGCAGGTAAATCTCGTCGCCGAGGAAGGCGAAGGTCGTCCCCAGAGTCCCGCGCAGCTCGCGCTGGAGCGGCTCGACCTCGCGTATGACGCGCTCGCAGAACTCGCGCGTGACGGGCGTCAGACGCTCGTCCGTGTTGTAGCGCGTCAGACCCAAGGGCACGATGGCGACCGACTTGACGCGCGGGTGTTCGGCCGCGAGGTCGCGCACGGTGCGCTCAAGGACTCGGCCGTCGTTGATGCCGGGACACAGGACGACCTGCGCGTGAATCTCTATGCCGGCGTCCATCATCCGGCGCATCTTCGCGCCGACGTCGGCGCGCTCTTCGTCCACGCCGAGCAGACGCGCGCGCACGCGCAGGTCGGTCGCGTGGACGGAGACGTACTGCGGCGTCAGACGTTGTTCGATGACGCGGCGCATCTCTGCTTCCGTTATCGAGGTGAGCGTCGTGTAGTTTCCGTAGAGGAAGGAGAGGCGCACGTCCTCGTCGCGGAAGAAGAGGGCGGGGCGCGCGTCCGGGGGGTTGCCCTTGCAGAAGCAGAAGAGGCACTCGTTGGCGCACTGGCGCGGCGCGATGTTCTCGAAGGAGAGGCCGAAGTCCTCGCCCTCGCCGCGCTCGATTTCAATCTCCCACTCCTCGCCGCTCGCGCGCTTGACGACGCCGAGAGTCAGCTCAGTCTCGCCGCCGGTCTGGAAGCGGAAGTCGAGGTAGTCGCGCACGATGCGGCCGTTGACTTTAACGACGCGGTCGCCCGCCTCAAGCTCCAACTCCGCGCCGAGACTGCCGGGCGCGACCTCGGTGATTTCGACCCCGCGCCGTCGTATCTGCGTGACGGCGGGCGTGACTGCGAATTCGTACATCTCTTAAAAGTAAACAGTAGCCGGAAGCCGGAAGATGTTAGACGCGCTCAAGGCGAAGAATATTGCCTGCCAGACAACTCGTTAGTATCCCTTAATGTAGAGACGCATTCAACTCGCCGGAGACGTCCCGCGCGCGTGGAGTCATAACTCATCGTCTCCCGTCCACCGCGCGCCGACTACTTTTCCGCCACTTTGACCGGCGCGCGGCGTCAAAGTGAAAGGTTGTTGACAGGCGCGACGCGAAACCTTAATCTGAATTTCGGGCGGGGCGTCTCACCGAACTCTTCCCGACCAGCGACGCCCGACGAGTTTTCATCCAGTTCTACTTGAAATCGTAAGCTTTCTCGCCCCGCCCGTTCGTTCCGCCCGACGACCTTTCAACGCCGCCGAAGCCCCCTCGCGCGGGGCACGAGTTTTGCCCAAACACACGGGCGGCGGCCCCACGCGGCCCGCAGAGGCCCGCGTCCCTCGCGGGGTTCGCCACCAGATTCGACAGGCCGAAGATGAGCACGCCCGAACCATCAGTCGTCAAACACACCGCCGCGACCCCGCCGCCGCACGCCGAGCCGCGCGCGGACGACGCGCCTTCGCACACCGTCCTGCTCGTCGAGGACGACCGCGCGCTGCGCCGCTTCCTCGAAGTGACTCTGGAGCGCGCGGGCTACCGCGTCGTCGCGGCCTCCGACGGGTTGGAGGCGATGAAGGCCGCGCTCTCGACGGACATCAACGCGGTCGTCACCGACGCCGTCATGCCGCACCTCGGCGGGCGCGAGCTGTGCGGCTTTTTGCGCCGCCACCCGAAGCTTCGGGCGCTGCCCGTCGTGCTCCTGAGCGGGAGCGAGGGCGCGGGCGTGCCGGCGGGCGAAGCGTCGGAGCGCCCCGACGTGTGTCTCACAAAACCCGTCCGCCCCGAAGAGTTGACCAACTGCCTCGCGTCGCTACTCGAACGCGACGCCTAAACGTCCCCGACGACTCGTCGCGCTCTCCTCGAAAAACCGGAAGGGCATCCTTCACAGCGAAGGATGCCCTTCCGGTTTTCATTGCCGCGCGCCGAGCGGCGATGCTCGTGTTTGAGTTAAGTCGCGCCGCCCGCCGTCGAGCTTTCGCCGGACTTGATGCCGAGCATCTCGTCGAGCGGCGTGTATTCGAGTCCTTGGTCGGTGGCGACGGCCTCGTAGGTGAGTTTTCCGGCGTAGGTGTTGACGCCTTCTTTCAGGCCGGGGTCGCTCTTGATGGCCTCGACGAAGCCTCGGTTGGCGAGCCGGAGCACGTAAGGCAGCGTCGCGTTCGTCAGCGCGAAGGTCGAGGTGCGCGGCACCGCGCCCGGCATGTTGGCGACGCAGTAGTGGAGCACGCCCTCCTCGTAGTAGGTCGGGTTCGAGTGCGTCGTCGGGCGCGTCGTCTCGATGCAGCCGCCTTGGTCGACGGCGACGTCGACGATGACCGCGCCGTTCGGCACGTCCTTTAACATCTCGCGCGTCACGAGTCGCGGCGCGGCCGCGCCCGGCACGAGCACCGCGCCGATGATGAGGTCGGCTTCCGAAATCGCGCCGTGGATGGCGTAGGCCGAAGAGGCGAGCGTCGAAATCTTAGACAGAAAGATGTCGTCGAGCTCGCGCAGGCGGTCGAGGTTGCGGTCGACGATGGTGACCTGCGCGCCCATCCCGACGGCCATCTTCGCGGCGTTCGTGCCGACGACGCCGCCGCCGATGATGACGACGCGCGCGGCCGGAACTCCGGGGACGCCGCCGAGGAGCACGCCGCGACCGCCGTTCATCTTCTCAAGGTACTGCGCGCCGACCTGCACGGCCATCCTTCCGGCGACCTCCGACATCGGCGTCAAAAGCGGGAGCGTGCCGCGCCGGTCGGTAATCGTCTCGTAGGCGACGCCCGTCACCTTGTTCTGAAGCAGCGCCTCGGTCTGTTTGGGGTCGGGCGCGAGATGCAGGTAGGTGAAGAGGAGCAGGCCCTCGCGCATGCGCGGGTACTCGGGCGCGATGGGTTCTTTGACCTTGACGATCATGTCGGCCCCGCCCCACACGTCGTCGGCCGACCCGATGAGTTGCGCGCCCGCCTTCTCGTATAGGTCGTCCTCGAAGCCCGAGCCTTCGCCCGCGCCGCGCTCGACGTGGACGGTGTGGCCCGCGTCCGTCAACGCGCGCACGCCCGCCGGCGTCATCCCGACGCGATACTCGTTGTCCTTTATCTCTTTGGGGAGTCCGACGATCACTGTCTTCGTGTTCTCCGTTCTTTAAGGTTGGGAAGAACGTCGGGGCCGCTTGCACGAACTACTCGAACTGCACCTCGTCGATCTGCGCGCGCTGGAGCTTGCCGCTATAGTCGACGTAGACCGACTTCCACTCGGTGAAGATGTCGAGGACTTGCGTGCCCGCCTCGCGGTGGCCGTTGCCCGTCCCCTTCGTGCCACCGAAGGGCAGATGCACCTCCGCGCCGATGGTCGAGGAGTTGACGTAGAAGATGCCTGTGTAGAGGTCGTTCATCGCGCGGAAGGCGCGGTTAACATCACTCGTGTAGATGGAGGCCGACAGCCCGTAGCGCACGCCGTTGCCTATCGAAACCGCCTCTTCGAGCGAGTCGGCCGGAATCAAAGCGGTGACTGGGCCGAAGATTTCCTCCTGCGCGATTCTCATCTGCGGCGCGACGTTCGTGAAGACGGTCGGCTCGATGAAGAAGCCGTGCGCGTGCTCGCCGCGCTCCAAGCGATTGCCGCCGCACGCGAGCGTCGCGCCGTCCTCGCGCTGCCCGATTTCGATGTACTTGAGAATCTTATGGACGGCGTCGGCGTTGATGACCGGGCCGACGTCCGTCTTCGCGTCCGCGCCGTTGCCGACGCGCAAACCCTTCGCCCCGTCGACGAGCTTCTGCGCGAACCGCTTATAAACTTTCTTATGGACGACGATGCGCGAAGAGGCCGTGCAGCGTTGGCCCGAAGTTCCGAACGCGCCCCAGAGCGCGCCCTCGACGGCCAAGTCTAAGTCGGCGTCCTCCATCACCATGATGACGTTCTTGCCGCCCATCTCAAGCGAGCAGATGGCGTTGCGCTCGGCGCAGGCCGAGGCGACGAGGCGTCCCGTCTCGGTCGAGCCGGTGAACGAGATGAGTCTGACGGAAGGATGCTCGGTGAGGCCCGCGCCCACGGTCTCGCCGTAGCCCGTCACCATGTTGACGACGCCCTTCGGGATGCCCGCCTCTTCGCACGCCTTGATTAAATTGTAAGTCGAGAGCGGCGTGTCCTCGGCCGGTTTGATGACGACCGAGTTGCCGCACACCAAGGCTGGGATGAGCTTCCACGACGGTATCGCCATCGGGAAGTTCCAAGGCGTGATGAGTCCGCACAGGCCGACGGGCTGGCGGACGCACATGGCGAACTTGTCGGGCATCTCGGCCGGGGTGGTGAAGCCGTGAAGGCGTCGGCCCTCGCCCGCCGTGTAGTAGGTGCAGTCGATGGCCTCCTGCACGTCGCCGCCGGCCTCGCGCGTGACCTTGCCCATCTCGCGCGTCATGTCGGCGGTGAAGCGTTCCTTGTTGCGGATGAGGATTTCGCCGAGGCGGAAGAGGATTTCGGCGCGGCGCGGCGCAGGGATTTTGCGCCAGCGTTCGGCCGACTCGGCGGCCGAGGCGACCGCACGGTCGACGTCCTCGCGCGTCGAGACGGGGAAGCGTCCGACACAGTCGCGCGTGTCGGCCGGGTTCGTGTTATCGAACCACTCGCCCGAACTGGACGCGACCCACTCGCCGCCGATGTAGTTCTTATAAGTTTGCGCCGCACCCTTCGCGCGCGCGCGCCCGTTCTTTTTCGAGAGAGCCTTCTTCGCCTGAGCCATGATTTGAGTCAATCGTAAATCGTCAGTCGTAAATCGTAAAGGACGGAAAGCGCCTCCCGAAGGAAACGGCGCGCCACACGGGGCGGCGCGCCGCTCAACTTCCACTCACGGTTTACGATTGACGATTCACGTCTCTATTGAAATGTGAACTGCACAATGCGACGGAGCACGCGCCCGTTGTCGGGTTCGACGACGTGCATGACGACGGCGTCGTTGGGCTTGAGCGCGCCGACGACCGACTGGAAGTCGGCAATCGTGTTGACGGAGATGCGGTTGACGCGCTGGATAATCGCGCCCTCGTCGAGTCCGGCCTCGGAAGCGAGGCCGCCCGGCTCGACGTTGGTGACGAGCAGGCCGCGCGTGCCGGAGACCTTACGCTCGGCGGCCAACTGCGGCGTCAACTCGCTGACCTTAAGCCCGAGCGTCGGGCGCTCGGTCGCGCCGCCCGACGTGCCCTCGACCGAAGACTTGCGCCGGTTCTGTTCTTCCGGCCCGCGCTCGCGCTCCTCGTCGCCGAGCGAGGGTCGGTTCGCCGGCCGCTCGCCCACCGAGACGCTCGCCTTGCGCTCTTCGAGCTTGTTGTTCGTCTCGCGCAAGTAAGTCAGCTCGATGGTCTCGCCGACGCCCGTCGCCGCGACCTTGTTAATCAAGTCCTGCGCGTTGGCGACCGTCTGGCCGTTGAAGCCCGTGATGATGTCGTTGGTCTGGATGCCGGCCTTCGCGGCCGGGCCTTGCTGGTCGGCCACGTCGCGCACGATTGCGCCCTTCGCCTCGGGCAGCCCGTAGACGCGCGCGAACTCCGCGCGCACCGGCTGCAAGTAGATGCCGAGGTAGCCGCGACGCACGCGACCGCCGCCGACGATTTGTTTGTAGACGAACGACGCCTCGTTGGCCGGGAGCGCAAAGCCGATGCCGTTGTAGTCGCCGGT
>DASUNL010000277.1:0-2629 GCA_036277175.1 Pyrinomonadaceae bacterium
AGGAGCGCGACCGGCTGGTGGCACGAGTCGTTCGTCACGATGAGCGAGCCTGAGTCGCCGCCCGCGCTGAACGTGCTGCTGTTGATGACGACCTGATCCGTGAAGTTGATGACGAACTTCTTGCCGCCGCCGCACTCGCGCGTGTACTGCACACCGACGTCCGTGTCGACCGAGCCGATGGTGCCGGTCGTGAAGCCCGTCGTGCGCCCGCTCTTGGCGACCGAGAGGCCGACCGAAGCGTTGCGGATGGTGCTGCTCGGGATGCCGATGTCGAGGATGCTGCCGTTCGTATTCATCGCCGTGCCGCGCAGCGCGGCCACGGCCGCGTCGACGTTCGAGGTGTTTAAGTTCGGGTAGGCCGACAGGTCGGCGACGATCTCCGTGACTTGGCAGTTCACGTCAATCATGCCGGGCTGCGAGACGTCTTCGCCGATGGCCGCTTGGTTCGAGCGGGCGAGGACGTGGTTGTTGCTGAGGATGTAGTTGGTGCCGGCGGCGGAACGGACGAGCGCGCCGAGCGTGCCGCTACAGCAGAAGCGGCGCGTGCGGTCGTTGACGTTGCCGCCCGACACGCCGTAGAGGTCGGAACTGACGCGGTGTTGAGGGCCGCCGTCGGCGCGCGTCGTGTTAACGAGGAGCGGTGCGCATAGGGCGAGCGCGAGAGTCGTGGTGAGGAGCAGCAGCAAACGGACTCTTGGCATTAGGGTCTCCTTTCAAACGATTCTGATGTGACGGTTAGAGAAGGCGGAATCGCTTAACAACTTCGCTCGGCGGGAGCGCCGAAGCGCCGCGCGAGCGGCCCGACGGGTCAACAGAGAGGGAGAAAACCCGTCCGGCGTCTTTCCGAGCCCGATACTTGTATCCGAAAAGGGCGCGCCGCGTCAACGAAAACTTTACATCACTCCGGCTGGATGCGGAGGGTGAAGCTGGCAATCTCGATTTTGTCGTCGGGGTTGACGAAGGTGCGCTCCTCGCGCCCTAGCTCGCGGCCCGAGACGAGGGTCGGGTTGCGGCCCTTCGGCGTCAGCCAGAAACGCCCCTGCGCGTCGCGTTCGAGCGTCGCGTGGAGTCGGCTCACCTCGGGGTCGCCCTTAATCGTAAGGTCGACCGAGACCGACTTCGACCCGCGACCGATGGTGATTTCCGACTTCGAGACGGGCACGACCGTCTGGCGCACGCCCGCGCGCCAGACCTCGACCTTGAACAACTCCAACGGCCGCGCCGCGACGCGCGTCACCTCGCCCTCGGTCGGCTCGGCGTCGAGCTGCCCCGTGTCCATGCCTTGCGCGCCGCCGCCCATGTCCGAAGGCTTCGGCGTGACCATCGTCTTGTCTGCGCGCGAGGCGTCCCACACGGGCTGCACGCGGAACTCGCCCTTGTTGAGCGTGCCGTCGACGCGCAGCTCGACGGCGAAAGACTTCGTCGCAAGCTGCGTCGTCCCCGAAAGCTCGCGCGCGCGTTCTGAGAGGACGTAGAAGAGTCCCTGTTCGAGGCCGCGCCGCTTCTCGCCCTGCCACTCCTTGTCGTCCTCGTTCGACAGATAGACGATGTACTCGGGAGGGATGTAGGTCGGGCCGCCGGGCGGCGTGAACATCTCGCCCTGCATCACCTTCTCGACCTCGCGCGCGACCTTGACGAGAAACTCTTCCCAGACGCGACGCGGCCGCGCCTGCTCGTCCACATCGGCGAGCGGGTCTTCCGCCGCCTCGCCGTCAATCCACCTTCTAAAAGATTCCAGTATGCCCACTTTTCGCTTCCACCTCTCTCGCGGAGGAAATGTCTATTACTGCTTAGGTCTTAAAAAATCTCTGTCGGCCCAGCCCTCGTCGGCGTAATCCTCGCGCTCTTTGGGCCGCCCGTACTGCACCACTTGAACCTGATACCACCCGCCGCTGGCAGCCACGACGCGGACTGTCGAGCCGCGAGACGCCATCCCGACCTGCGCGCTTCTGCCGGACGGGGCCGCGCGCAAGTTTACATCGGTCACGGCAACGAACTCACGCCCGACGAGCGCGGGCGCGTCGCCCGACGGGGTCGTGCCCGCGCCGCCGTTTCGGTTGCGCACGTAATTCGCCGTCGCGAGCAGGAGCGCCGCGAAGGCGACGAGGACGAGAAAGACTATCAGCAACTTTCGCGCGCGACGAGCGCCGCGACGGGCGGGAAACCCTGACGGCGGCGGGTAGTCGGGCGAAGACTCTTCGCGCGCGTGCGGCCGCGCGTCTTCCCAGACCTCTGCGCGGCGGTCTCCACGGGCGGGGGCGGGGCGCGCGTCTTCGCGCTCGATGGGAATGAAGATGCGCCCGTCTCTCGCGCCGGGGCGCGCGGGCGTCGGCTCGATAGGGCGCTCGAAAGAGGGCGCTGGCGCGTGCGCGGGCGCGGGCGTCAACTCTTCCTCCGCGCGTTCGCGACGCACCTCCGCCTTCGGCGGGGCAACGACTTCGCTCGCATCATCGAAGTCCGCGCCGGCCGCTCCCGCCGCGCGCCTCAGCTCGTTCCAGAACTCGCCCACAGTCTGGTAGCGGTCAGAAGGATTGGTCTGCGTGGCGCGCTCAAGCACACGCGCGACCTCCGAAGCCCACTCCTCTTCGGACGGCGGCGTCGGCAACTCCGAGACCGGCCGCTGCGAGAA
>DASUNL010000278.1:0-12020 GCA_036277175.1 Pyrinomonadaceae bacterium
AGATTTCGCGCAGGCGCGCAAGCTCTTCGTCGGAGAGTGTCGCGTCCGTCGGCGTCGTGTCGGGCGAAGGCGAGCGCGCGGGGTCGCGTTCGGTCGCGGTCGCGGGTTCGTGTTCGGTCAAGACTGGTAGATTCCTTTGTCGCCCGTCGGCTCGACGACGACGGCCGTGCCGTAGGCCAGCACTTCGGTCGCGCCGCTCGCGATTTCGGTCGCGTCGTAGCGCGCGCCGATGATGGCGTTCGCGCCCAACTCGGTCGCGTGCTGCACCATGATGTCGAAGGCTTCGGCGCGGGTCTGTTCACAGAGCTGCGTCCACGCGGTGATGTTGCCGCCGACGAGGGTCTGGAAGGCCGCGCCGATGTTGACGAAGACGTTGCGCGAGCGGACGACGATGCCGCGCACGACGCCCAAGTTCTGCGCGACGCGGTAGCCCGGCAGCTCAAACGCGGTCGTCACCATCTGCGGCGCGACCGAATACTGCGGCGCGCTCACCTCGTAAGGCACGCGGCGCTGCAACGGCTGGTTGTTCATCTGTAAGCGCCTCCCCCGACGGAAAAAGAATCACTCACTCGCCAAACAGACTCCCCTGTTCGAGCACGTCGCTCTCGTTGGCGAACTCCTCCGGCGTCCATCGGTAGCGCCCGAGGTCGCAACGTCCACGCGCGTCGAACTCGACGCCCTCGGCTTCGAGCATGCGCTGCTGCTTGTCGGGCGGAAGGATGACTCGCCCCGTAGAGCACGCGCCCTGCGCGTTGATGACGCGCTGCCAAGGGACGCTCTCGTCGGCCGCGTGCATGACGAAGCCGACGGTGCGCGCCGTGTAGCCCTCGCCGAGGATTTCGGCGAGCTGGCCGTAGGTCATCACGCGGCCCGAGGGTATGCGCCGCACGAACTCGTAGACGCGCTCGCGGTAGCCGGGCGAGTCGGGGTCGAAGTTTCGCTCCTTGCCTTCCGTCATTTCGCCTCCGTAGTCAGACGCGCCCGAGCTCGCGCACCGTGCGCTCGCCCAAGACGTTGCCCGTGTTGAGCGTCGACTTCGGTTCGAGCAGAACGACGTGCGCCTCCTCGTCGGCGACGGGCATGTGCTCGACGCCGCGCGGGATGATGATGAACTCGCCCTCGCCGACATGCACGTCGCGGTCGCGCAGACGCATTGTCATACTTCCTTTGACGACGAGAAACATTTCGTCCTCGTCTTCGTGATGATGCCAGACGAACTCGCCCTGAAACTTGACGAGCTTGACGTAGGTGTCGTTGACCTCGCCAGCGATCTTGGGCTGCCAGTGTTCGTCGAAGAGGCCGAACTTGTCCGAGAGATTTACTTTTTCGATCATCGCAAGTTTCCGTCGCGAGGGATTAAGAAAAGGGGTTGCGCGCCTCAGTCTCGCGCGCGCAGGACGGCGCGGGCCGGCGCGCCGTCGCCGCTGCCGCCCGCGAGCTTCAGCGGCAGACAGATTAACTCGTATCCGCCGGGCGCGACCTCACGCAGGTCGAGACCTTCGAGGATGACGACGCCGCCGTTGAGCAGCGCGACGTGCGTCGCGAAATCCTTCGACCCGAACTCTTCGACCGAGAGGTAGTCGATGCCGACGACGCGGACGCCGCGCGCGACGAGTGCGTGCGCGGCCGCCGGGGTCAGGTAGGTGAAGTCGCGCCGGAAGTGGCCGCCCGACTCGCCCCAGAAGGCCGAGTTGCGCGTCTTAAAAAGCACGCGCTCCGCGCCCTCGGGCACGAGCGAGGCGACGTGCGTCTCGTCAATCGCGAGCACGTTGGCGGGAACTTCGACCACGCTGGCCGCGCCCAGAAGGCTTTCGAGGCGGAGCGACGTGAGACCGGGCGCGCCCTCGATGAAGTGCGCGGGCGCGTCGACGTGCGTCGCCGTGTGCGCGCCGAAGTGGAGCATCGAGACGTTGGCCGCGTCGCCTTTCAGAATCGAGGCCCACGCCTCGATTTCGATGCCGGGGTCGCCCGGATACGTCGGCGTCTCGCCCGGCCGAATAGCCACGCTGATGTCGTAGAGGCGCATGTGAGTGTCATGGTACTGACGCGCGCGAAAGGGTGTCAACGCGCGTGCGCGCGTCGTGAAGGCGTTTGCTTGCGGCGCTCGGAGGGCGTGCGTTAGCATCGGGCGGAGGCAGAGTTGAGAAGACAGGGCGGCGAGAGGGCGGAGGAAGTGTGCGCGGGCGTGACCGGCGCACGTTTGCCGCGTGTCGCGGCCACATACTACCTGAACTCCGCGCCGCTCGTGTGGAGCTTCGCGCAAGGGGAGCGGCGGCGCGCCGTGAGACTTCTGAGCGACGCCGCGCCGGTGCGCTGCGCGCGTATGCTCGCGCGCGGGGAGGCCGACGCGGCGCTCGCGCCCGTCATCGAGTACCAGCGCGCAGCGCGTTTGCGCTTGGTGCCGGGCGTCTGCGTCGGCGCGAAGCGTGAAGTCCGAAGTGTCCTGCTCGTGACGCGCGGGATGCCCCTCAAGGAGGCGCGCAGGGTCGCGCTCGACACCACGTCAAGCACCTCGGCCGCGCTCACGCGCGTCATCTTCCGCGAGTTCTTCGGGCATGAGCCGGAGTTCGAGGCGTGCGCGCCCGACCTCTCCCAGATGCTCGGGCGCGCGGACGCCGCGCTCGTCATCGGCGACCCGGCGATGACCTTCGCGCGCGAGGGCTTGCGCGTCTACGACTTGGCCGCGCTCTGGCGCGAGCACACGGGCCTCGGGTTCGTCTTCGCGATGTGGATGACGCGCGAGGGCGCGGGAGAAGCGGCGGGGCGCGTCGACTTCGCCGCCGCGCGCGACGAGGGAGTGGCGCACCTCGAAGAGATTGCCGCGCAGTACGAGGGCGATTTGGGACTCGCGCGCGCGGAGCTGCTTTCGTACCTGCGCGAGAACATCTGTTTCGAGCTGGACGAGGAGTTGGTCGCGGGCCTAAAGCTTTTCTACAAGCTGGCGCACCGCCACAGCATCACCGAGACGCTGCGCCCGCTCTGGACGACGACGGGCGCGCCGATTGCATAAGTGAATAAGTGAGAGAGTGAAGA
Source organism: Pyrinomonadaceae bacterium (assembly GCA_036277175.1). GTDB lineage: Bacteria > Acidobacteriota > Blastocatellia > Pyrinomonadales > Pyrinomonadaceae > DASQDT01. The sequence continues at coordinate 3,034 of DASUNL010000278.1, forward strand.
CGCGAGTGAGCGCAGGCGCCGCGCGGGCGTGGCGTGCGCGGGTGGCAAATTGCGAAACGAGGCTTTAGAATCGCAAACTTCAAACGCGCGGGGCGGGAAACGTTGACGGAGGACGCGCTGTCGAAAATCAGATGAACGAAGCGAGAGATATTCAACCCATCCTTGACCGCGCCGTGGCGGGCGAGCGCCTTACGTCCGAAGACTGCGCGACGCTCCTTGAGTCGCACGACATCGCGCGCATCGGCGTCGCGGCCGACGAGGTGCGCAAACGAAAACACCCTTCGGGCGTCGTCACCTACATCATCGACCGCAACGTCAACTACACGAACGTCTGCAACGTCGTCTGCACCTTCTGCGCCTTCTACCGTCGGCCCGGCAAGCCCGACACCTACGTCCTCGACGTCGAAGAGGTCTTCAGCAAGATTGACGAGACCATCGCGCTCGGCGGCACGGGCGTCCTGATGCAGGGCGGACTCCATCCGGACTTCGGCATCGAGTGGTACGAAGACCTCCTGCGCACTCTCCGCGCGAAGTATCCAGACTTCCAACTCCACTGCTTTTCGCCGCCCGAGATACACAACATCCATCTCATCTCGAAGCTCTCCTACGAGGAAGTGATGCGGCGGCTCAGGGACGCGGGACTCTACAGTTTGCCCGGCGGCGGCGGCGAGATTTTGGACGACGAGGTCAGAAAGCGCGTCTCGACCAAATGCACGACCGACGAGTGGCTGGGCGTGATGCGCGCCGCGCACAAGGTGGGCCTGCGCTCGACGGCGACGATGATGTTCGGCATCGGCGACACGGTCGTCCACCGCGTCCGGCACTTGCAGCGCGTGCGCGATCTTCAAGACGAGACGGGCGGGTTCACGGCCTTCATCCCTTGGACGTTCCAGCGCGAGAACACCGCGCTCGGCCGACGCATCAAGGACGAGCCGACCGGCATGGATTACCTCAAGATGCTCTCGGTCTCGCGTCTCTTCCTCGACAACGTCGAGCACATCCAGTCGTCTTGGCTGACGCAAGGGCTGCGGCTCGGTCAGGTCGCGCTCCGCTTCGGCGCGGACGACATGGGTTCGATTATGATTGAGGAGAACGTCGTCTCGGCCGCCGGCGCGCACAACATCGCCGACGAGCGCATGCTGCGCTACCTCATCCGCGAGGCGGGCTTCCGCCCGCAGCAGCGCGACATACTCTACCGCCACGTCAACCGCGACACGCTCCCCTCGGACGTCGACGCGACCGACTCGGCGCACTTGCGCGAGCTGACCGTCGCCTTCGCCGACTGACGCTCCGCCCGCGCGCGGCGCGCTCGCCCGTGGCGACCGAAAGTTTATTGTCGGCCGCACAGTCCTCTGTTATCATCCACGCCCTCGTCAGACGCGAGCGTCCCACACCGAGTCGCTGTCCGCCGCATTCCACCCCGCGCGACACGGGCGACAGCGAACACCCACCTACTCACACGGCGGCGCGGGCCGGCATCCCACCTGATAAGGAGACACACCATGGCAGCACGAAAGGGCAGCGCGAGTAAGAAGAGGAGCGCGAGCCGAAAGAAAGGCGAGGCGCAGTACGAGAGCTACCTGTCGAAGGCCGACGCCAACGTCGCGAAGGCCATCGCCGCCGCGACCTCACCCTTCACCATCGAAGTGCGATTCCTCGGCGGGCTGACGCAGGCGCAGAAGAATGCGTTTAAGGCGGCGGCCGACCGTTGGACGCGCGTCATCGTCGGCGACCTGCCGAGCGTGATGGTCGGCGGCGAGGTCATCGACGACCTGTTGATTCTGGCGCAAGGGACGGCGATTGACGGCCCCGGCGGCATCCTCGGTCAGGCCGGCCCGACGCACCTGCGCCCGGCCTCGGCCGGAACGTCGGCCTTCATCCCGGTCAAAGGCATCATGTCTTTCGACACTGCCGACCTCAAGAAGATGGAGCAGAACGGCACGCTGCGCGACGTCATCACGCACGAGATGGGACACGTTCTCGGCATCGGCACTATCTGGTCGAGGAAGGGGCTGCTGGCGGGCGTCGGCTCGTCGAACCCGACGTTTACGGGCGCGCGGGCGATGAAGGAGTACCGCACTCTGCGCGGCGGCGGCGCGCTCAAGCGCGTGCCGGTGGAGAACACGGGCGGGCAGGGGACGCGCGACTCACACTGGCGCGAGACCGTCTTCCGCAACGAACTGATGTCGGGCTTCATCGCGGCGTCGAAAAACCCTCTCAGCCGGATGACGGCCGGCAGCCTCGCAGACCTCGGCTACGCGGTGGACATGAACGCCGCCGAGCCGTACAGTCTGCCCAACCTCATGATGCTCGCCGAGAAGGGGCTGCTGGCGGCGAAGGCCCCGCCCAACGCGGGCATCATGCTGACGAACATCCCGGTCGTCGTGCCCGACGACAGCCTTCAGTAAAAGTGCCGCGCGGCGCGGCCGCGAGTCCGAACCCCGCGCGGGCCGGGAGCGCAAGCCCGCGCGGGGTTCGCGTCGCGGAGTTGGGGCGAAGTCGATGAAAGGAATCGGTCGATGAAAGGAATCGTCAGACCCCCGGCCGTCGTCGTCTCCAAGAAAGCTTTAGTGCCGGAGGGCAACTTCATACAGCCTCCGCCCAACCAGTTCACGCACGAGCTGAAGCGGCGGCAGCCCTTCTACTTCGCGCGCGGGGGGCGGAAGAAGACGGCCGACGGCCACTTCGCGGCCGGGACGAAGGTCTTGCTGCTAGTCTCGGAGGGCGGCGACTTTTGCCGCGTGGCCGACGGGCGCGGGGTCTACGCCGAGGTCAGGTGCGACAGCCTGAAGAAACTCTGAGCCGCGCGCGCCGAACGCTTTACAACCTTTACAAGATTTTACATCGCCGCGCGCGGGCGAGCGGCTATAATTCGGTCTGTCTTCCGCCGGTCAGTCCTCAAACAAAAAAGGAGAGTACGAGAGATGAGAAACTCGCGCGTCGCGCAAGTGTTGTTGGCGGCCGTCGTGGTGTCGTTCGGGTGGGTCGCGGCGTCGGCGCAGGGTGCGGGCGAGTGGCCGCAGTGGCGCGGCGCGAACCGCGACGGCGTCTCGAAGGAGACAGGGCTTCTGAAACAGTGGCCGGCGGACGGCCCGCCGCTCGCTTGGAAGGCGAAGGGCGCGGGCGTGGGCTACTCGTCGATGTCGGTCGCGGGCGGGCGCGTCTACACGATGGGCCTGCGCGGCGACAAGGAATACGTCATCGCCTTCGACGCGGCGACCGGCCGCGAGGTCTGGGCGACGGCGCACGGGACTGCCTATCACGACAGTAGAGGCGACGGCCCGCGCGGCACGCCGACCATCGACGGCGACCGCGTCTACTCGCTCGGCGGCAACGGCGACCTGTCGGCCATCGACGCGAAGACGGGAAAAATCGTCTGGTCGCTGAACGTGCTTCAGAAGTTCGGCGGGAAGAACATCTCGTGGGGCATCAGCGAGTCGCCGCTCGTCCTCGGCGAAAAGCTTCTGGTCAACGCGGGCGGCCCCGGCGCGTCCATCGTCGCGCTCAACAAGAAGGACGGCTCGCTCATCTGGAAGTCGCAGAGCGACAAGGCCGGCTACTCGTCGGCCATCCCCGTGCAGGCCGGAGGCAAGACCCAAGTCGTCTTCTTCACGCAGCAGCGCGCCGTCGGCATCGACCCGGCCGACGGGAAGTTGCTTTGGGAGTACTCGAAGCCCTCGAACGACGTGGCGAACGTGGCGACGCCGGTCGCGCGCGGCAACCGCGTCTGGATTTCTTCGGACTACGGGACGGGCGGCGGACTCGTCGAGATTAAGGCCGCCGGGCCGGGGGCGGTGACGGCCTCGGAGGTCTACTTCACCAAGGAGATGAAGAACCACCACAGCACCTCCATCCTCATCGGCGAACACCTCTACGGGTTTTCGAGCGGCATCCTGACGGCGATGAAGTTCGACACGGGCGAGGTGGCGTGGAAGGACAGAAGCGTCGGCAAGGGTTCGCTCGTCTACGCCGACGGCATGCTCTACGCCTTGAGCGAGAACGGCGTCGTCGGTCTCGTCGAAGCGACGCCCGAAGCCTACCGCGAGCGCGGCCGCTTCCGCATCCCGCAGGAGTCTCTGCCCACTTGGGCACACCCCGTCATCGCGGGCGGACGCCTCTACCTGCGCGACCAAGACACCATCTACGCCTTCGACGTGCGGCAGAAGAAGTAGACGACACCCGGTAGACAATAGTCAGTAGACTTCGCAAAGGGGGCGGCGCGTTCACACGGAACGCGCCGCCCCTGAAGGTTTTCTACTGTCTACCGACTACCTTTTGTAGACGTAGTAGACGACACCCGCGTGGTCGTCGGTGATGAGGAAGCCGCGCGGGCCGAAGCGCATGATGTCGCAGGGGCGGCCGTTGACGCGCGCGCCCGTGCGGAAGCCGTCGATGAACGTCTGCGCGAGATTCGACGAATCGCCCTCGCCGCCTCGGACGCGGACGACGCGGTGGCCGGGGTTGATTCTTTTGCCGACGGGGCCGTGGAGCGCGACGAGGAAGTGCCCGTCGAGTTCCGGGCCGAAGCCCGAGCCGAAGTATTCGAGGCCGAGCGGCGAGCCGTGCGCGTCGAAGGCGGCGAAGGCCGTCGGCACTCGTCGGCAGTCGAACTTGCTCCCGCGCGGGTTAAACTTCGCATCCGGCACGACGCGCGGCCCAGTCTGGTAGCAGTAGGGCCAGCCGTAATTTTTGCCGTCCTCGACGGCGTACATCGTGTCGGCGGGCCGGTGGTCGCCGAGGTGGTCGGCGGCCATGTTCGTCGCGTAGAGCTTGCCGCCGACGAGACGGAGGCCGACGGCGTTGCGCAACCCGCGCGCGACGTGACGTTGATTGCCGCCGTCGGCGTCCATCTCGATGATGCTCGCGCGCACCTCCTCCTTCTCCTCGCACGCATTGCAACTGCTCCCGACCGAGACGTAGACCTTGCCCCGCGGCGAGACGACGACCGTGCGCGTCAGATGCCAGCCGCCGTACTTGTAGCTGAGTCCGTAGTCGGGGAAGGTGGCGAGCACTTCGGGTTCGGCGGACGGACGGTCGTCGCCGTCGCGGTAGCGGTAGCGCACGAGTCGGTCGGTGAGCGCGAGGTAGAGCCACGTCTGCCCGCGCGCGTCGGTGTAGAAGGCGACGCTGTTCGGGTTGCGCAGGCGAGACAGATAAGTCTTCGTGCGCGCGAAGGTCTTGCGCTCCGGGTCGAAGCCTTCGAGGATGTAGACCGCGCCGCGACGGTTGTCGGCGAGGTTGTACATGTCTGTGACGAAGACGCGCCCGTCGGGACTCTCAGCCATGAAACGCACGCGCTTTAGACCCTCGGCGGCGACGCTTATGCCGTAGCCTTCGTGCAGGTTGAGCGAGAATGCGGGACGGCCGCGCAGCTCGATGCGGTGCGGCTTGACTCGCGTCTGCGCCGTGGCCTGCGTCGGCAGGAGGACGAAGGCGAGCGCGGCAAGTGCCGCGCGGATGGTCGAAACCTTGCTGACGTTCGATAGCATTGTTGTCATGAGCGGACGATTCTCGCTTGGCGCTTCGTCGCACAACATAGCACAGTTCGATAGAGCGGTTCGTCGGCCCTTCGATTCTAACGTCGCGCCCGCGCCGAAGCTAAACCGAGCGGAAACTCTCGGCGAGGCGCAGCGCGTCGCGCCAGCCCTCGTCGCGCCCCTCGAAGCCCCAACAGGCGGAGAGCACGGCCTGCGCGAAGCCCCAACGGAGCAGGCGCTCGGCCGGGAAACCGAGTCGCGCGGAGAACACTTCGACGCGCCGACGGATGATTCGCTCGGGCCTCGACGCCGCCAAGATTTCCGGAAGCGGGTTGCGCAGGAACGCGCCGACCTCGTAGGCCGGGTCGCCGACGACGCCCTTCGGGTCGATGGCGAGCCACGGCCGCCGCGCGGCGGCGCACACGTTCCAGTGATGCAAATCGCCGTGAAGAACGACGCGCTCATCGCATGACTCGTCCAACTCGAAGAACGCGCTTTCGGCCTCGTCCAAAATCTCTGCGGGGAACTCGTGCGCGCTTCCCTTGAGTGCGCGCACGCGCGCGAAGCCGCGCCCCCAGTCCGCAACCGTGGGCAGCGTCGAGTCCTCCGTCGGCAGCCGCCTAAGCTCGCGCATCAACGACGCGACCACTTCCGTCGCCTCTTCGTCGTCAACTTCTCTCAGAGGCGTTCCCGGTTCGAGACGCTCAAGGATGAGGACGCCTTCGTCGGGCGCGCCGCCGAGCAGACTCACTAACGCCTGCGCGCCTTCGTAAAGAGTCAAAGTCTCGGCCTCGGTCAGAAGCTCTCGATGCGGCACGCCGAGCTTGAGGACGACGGGCGTGCCGTCTTCCGTCTCGGCGCGCGCCACGTAGTTGTAGGAGAGGTCTTGGTAAGGCTTGCCGACGCGCAAACGGAAGTGCTCAGACACTTCGCGCAGTTGTTCGGGCAGACGCGCGAGCCACGCCGCGCCGCGTTCGCCGAACTCGCCTGTGACGGTTCGCGCGAGCTTTGGCGGGATGAAGACGGTGTCGCCGCTCATGCGCGCGTGGCGAGGGCTTCGCGCAGGAGCGCGTTGAAGCGTTCGGCGTGTTCTTCCTGCGGCATCATGCGGCAGCGGTCGAAGATTTCGAGTCGCGCGCGCGGGTTCAGACGAAGGAGTTGACCGGCCTGCTCGATGGGGTTCGTCTCGTCCTGCCGCCCCCAGACGAGCGTGACGGGCTGGCGCAGGCGCGCGAAGGCTTCGCGGATGTCCGTGTTGAGGTAGCCGGAGAGGAAGGCCGCGATAGCGAACTGCGCGCCGGGAAGATGACTGACGGCGTAGTAGTGCTCGACGAGGCGCGGCGTCGCGAAACGCTTGTCGTAGAATAGCTCGTTGCGCGCGTAGTCGCCGATGCTGCGCTCGCTCGTCACGGCGTTGTAGAACGAAGTGCCGAGCACAGGCGAGTGGAGCAGCCCGTAGAAGGCCGCGCCGCGCATACGCGGACGCGCGCTCAGGTTGTCCGTCCCCGTCGGCGAAATCAGCACGAGCGATTCGACGAGTTCCGGGCGCTCGTCTGCGACGCGCGTGGCGAAGGCCGCGCCCAGAGAGCTTGCGACGATGTGCGCGGGGCGCGTGATGACTTCGGCGATGAAGTCGGCGATTAGCTCGACGTAGAGGTCGGCCGAGTAAGGGACGGTTTCGGGCTTCTCCGAGTAGCCGAAGCCGAGGAGGTCGACGGCGTGGACGCGAAAACTCTCGGAGAGCGGGCCGAAGTTTCTGCGCCACATGAAGGAGCGCGCGCCCGCGCCGACGCCGTGGACGAAGAGGACGGGCGGGGCTTCAGGGTCGCCCGCCGAGCGGAAGAAAATCTCGCCGTGCCGCCAAGGGAAGACACCCGCCTCGCCGCCGAGCGCGCCCGTCTCGGGCTCGGGCACGTCGCGCGCGATGGCCGCGTTCATCGCCGCCATCGCCGCCACGCCCGCGCCACCCGCCACGAGGCTCTTCCAAAACTTGCCGAACGAACCCATGAAGAAGCGGTCAGCAGTCAGCGGTCAGCGGTCAGCTTTTGTAAGAATGACGCGAGCATGCGTTTTACTTCGACTGTGTCCGCGGACAGACGCTCATAGTGCGCGCTACTCAGATAGTTGAGGTCACGAGCGAGCAGGAGATGGTACTCAAGCTCGCACGCCGAACCCATTGCGATTTGTAGGAAGCGGGACAGCTCCGCGTCGCCCTTCCTTCCGCATCCTTCAGCGATGTTCGCCGGAATGGACGCGCACGCCCGACGAATCTGACTCGTTAATCCGTATCGCTCATCACCGGGAAGCAGGCTCGTCGCCTTGTAAATTGCCAGCGTCAGGTGATGCGCCTTCTGCCAAACCTTCAGTTCCCTAAAGTCTTTCATGAAAGACCTCCCAAGTTAGAGAACCAAGCACAAAGCTGAAAGCCGAAAGCTGACCGCTGACCGCTAAATAAACGCGAAGTCGAACTGCTCTTGGTGGACGGTCTCGTCGCTGTCGATGTCGATTGCGCCGAGGTAGTCCTCCATCTCGCGGAGCACGTCGCGCTCGGTGGTGCGCAGGGCGCGGTCGACCTCGATGTTGACGCGCAGGGTCGCCTGCTTGATGCGCTCGCCGTCGCTGGCGCGCGCGAGCCGCCGCGCCTCTTCGAGGATTTCGTAGCAGACCGTCTGCGGCGACTTCACCAGCCCGCTCCCCTGACAGTAGGCGCAGGGGCTACAGAGCGTGCGTTCGAGCGACTGCTTGACGCGCTTGCGCGTCATGATGACGAGGCCGAAGTCGTTAAACGAGAGCACCTTCGTCGGCGACTTGTCGTAGCGCAGGGCGTCCTGCAAGGCCTGCATCACGCGGTGGCGGTTGCGCCGCTCCTCCATGTCGATGAGGTCTAAGACGATGATGCCGCCCAAGTCGCGCAGCCGTATCTGGCGCGCGATCTCGTCGACCGCTTCGAGGTTCGTGCGCGTGATGGTGTCTTCGAGCCGCGAGCCACCGCGCCCGACGAACTTGCCGGTGTTGACGTCGATGGCGACGAGCGCCTCGGTCTGGTTGATGACGAGGTAGCCGCCCGACTTGAGCCACACGCGCGGCTTAATCGCCTTGTCGATTTCGGCCTGCACGCCGTAAGCCTCAAGTATCGGCTCCTCGCGCGTGTAGAGCTTGACGCGGTTGACTAGGCGCGGCTGGATGCGGTTGACGAACTCGACGATTTCCAAGTACTCGTCCTCGCCGTCGACGCGGATGGCCGCGAAGTCGTCGGAGAGTTGGTCGCGCAGGATGCGCTGGACGAGGTCGAGGTCTTTGTGCGCGAGCGCCGGGGCCTTCTGCTTCTCTGCGTTGCGGCGGATGTCGCGCCAAGTGCGGACGAGGTAACGCGCGTCGTCGCGCAAGTCCTGCTCGCTCGTGCCGACCCCGGCCGTGCGGACGATGAAGCCGCCCGACGGCACGTCCTCCTCTTTGACGATGGCCTGAATGAGCTTTCGCAGACGCGCGCGCTCCGAGTCGGATTCGATT
>DASUNL010000279.1:0-2590 GCA_036277175.1 Pyrinomonadaceae bacterium
AAGTAGGACGGGTCGGACTTGGTCAGCTTTTTCTCGACCTGATGGTTGACGACCTCCATCCCGTTGACGAGCAGACGCACGCGCAAAATCCTGATGCTGCCTTTGCCCACGTTCGTGAGCTTGAGCGGCTGGCCGAACAACTGCTCGATGCCGGGCGGAACCTGCGCGTCGTCGGCCGCGCCCATTCCGTGCGCGACGAATTCGTAGCGGAAGAAATAGCCTCCCTTTACCTTCACCATGATAGGCGGCGAAACCTGTCGCAGGGCGTGGCCCGCGAGCTCCCATCTCAAATCCTCGACCCCGTTCTTATTCTTCCGATTCAGCTCGACCACAATCGACCGGACGGGCGGGTTCAAGACGATGCCGAGACGTTGATTCTCCCGGCGGTAGACGCGCCACACCTCCCAGCGCAGCTTCGGGTCGTCGAGCATCGTGGAGTGCATGAAGCCGGGGCTTAGCTCGCGCACGTAGACGTGCGTGTCCTCGCCTAAAAACTGTTGCGTGGCGTCGGGGTTGAAGCGGTCGCGTCGGGCGTCGCCGCGCGGGTGCGCGCCGAGCGTGGCGCTCAGCAGCGGCGCGGTGCCGTCGCCCCAGCGGCAGCCGTGCAGCGTGGCGTAATAGTCGGTCGTGAAGACGTCGAGTTGCCTGAGCGTGGAGGCGATGGTCTTTAGGACGTTGATGCCGAGACCCCTCAATATTTTCGTCTTGAAACCGCGCTCGATGGTGTCGCGCGGCTCGGTCATCTGCATGTCCATCTCGGCGTCGCCGCAGCCGCCGAGGTCGCCGAAGCCTGCGAACAGGTGGTGTGTGACCCCGTAGTCGTTGCGGCGGAAGGTGCGGCTGCGCCGCCAAGCTTCGGTTTGGTCGAAGAGCTTCCGATTGCCGAAGGACTCGAACGCGACGCCCTCCTCGTCTTTGGCTTTAACCGTCCACTGCTCCCTGAAAAAGTCTACCGTCTCCTTCGGCGTCCACTTCCAGACCACCGACACCGCGCGCTCCTTCGCCGCATTCGCCGCGTCGCCCGACTTCTCTTCACGGCCGCGACACTCCGCGTCGCAGCCGTCGCCGAGGAGTCGCATGAAGTCGAGCGTCGGCAGTTGAATGAAGACGGCGGGCCAAGTGCGCGCGGCGCGGCGCGTCTCTTTTAGGTCGAGCAGGGAGAAGATGAGAGAGTTGTCAACCTTCGTCTGGGCGCTCGTGGTCGGGTCGATGATCTTCGTCCGCCCGTTGAGCCTGACGTATTTCCCGATCTCGAAGTCGTAGCCCCAGAGGAGCGCGCGGGCCGTCTTGGGCGAGCCGAGCCAAGGCGTGCCGACGGCGATGAGGGCCGCGACCTTCCCGCGCCCGAGGCCCACGATGTATTCGCGACTCACCAGCCCGCCGAGCGAGTGCGCGAGCAGAATCACTTGGTCGTGTCCCGGCGCTTGGCCGAGCGCCGCCTCGACTTTCTCGTCCAGCATCTCGCTGTTGGAGACGGCGACGCCCTTGCGCCAATCGTAGGCGGCGGGACTCAAAGTCTTCGGCGACGCGGGAGCGGGCGCGGCGGCAGGGGCGGCGGTTGACGACGACGACACGCCGGTCGTGAAGTTCATCTCGGCCCAAGGGATGAAATCTTTATAGAGGGGGTAGAAGAGGGCCGAGCACTTCGGGGTGTCGGGGGCGACGACCTCGCAAGCAACGTTCGTCAACGTATCGGCGCAGGGTATGCAGCCCAGCGTGAAGCCCAACTTCGCATTGGCGGCCAAGCGTCCGAGCCTGTACTCCATCGTGCTGTCGAGTCGGAGTCGAGCCTCGTCGATGACCCCGCCGACGGTGATGGCTTCGCCCGGCGCGGACGAGTCGTCGCCGAGAATGCCTTTCGGCAGAGTCTCGGGCATCAGCGTGTTGCGCGCGAGCCAGTACGGCACTCCGTCGGGCAGATTGAGCGACGAGGCGGCGGTGGCGGGGACGAAGACGACGGGCACGGGGCCTTTGCGTTCCGGGTAGAGACAATCGACGACCACCGAGGCGGGCTTGTAGCCGGGCGCGGACGCGACGTAATGTGCGCGCCCGCATTTTTTAATCACGACCTCGAAGACGGCCTCCCCGCCCTGAGAGCGCGCCGCCCGCGCGACTTCGACATCTTCGTCGTCAGCAACAGCCCCGCCGCCCGCAACATCGCCGCCGCCGCCCGCGCCCTGCGCCTTCGACTTCTTGGGCGTGAGAGTCACGTCGGCGTCCGTCGGGCCGGGGACTTCGACGACGACGCTCGCCGTCGCCCCCACGCCCGCGCCGCGCGCGACCGGGTGCTTCGACTTGAGCGGCGGCGTCACGTCGAGCGTCGTGCGCGGCCCCGTCGCGTCCGGGTATTCGTACCAAGCGAAGTAACGACCGGGCGCGAGCGCGGGAACCTCGAAGCCGGGGTGGTGTCGGACGGGCAGAGCGCGCGCCGGGTATTCGCGCGCCGACACTTCGCCTTCGCCTTGCAGGCAGACGCGCCCCGCCCCTTCGCGCCGCGACTCTTCGGGCAGCGCGGACGTCTCGGGGGCGGCCAAGTCAATCACCTCGCCCGGCTCTACGCCCAAGACCTCGGCCTGCGTCGCCGGAGGGG
>DASUNL010000280.1:0-29307 GCA_036277175.1 Pyrinomonadaceae bacterium
CGCCCGCCCACGCCCTCGCGCCACTTCGAGAAGACGAGGCGCGTCGCGACTTTGTGCTTGAGCGCGAGCAGGCCCGACGGCCGCCCGCCCCCCATGCTCGCGCGCGCCCAACGCTTGCCGACCTCGACCGCCCACGAGAGCATCGCAGACTTCAGACGACCGCCCGCCGCAGCCTTGTCCTTGATGCGCGCGTAGATTTTTTCGTAGAGGCGCGGGACGGCGACGAGCGCGGTCGGGCGCACCTCGCGGATGTTCTCGCCGATCTTCTCCATCGACTCGGAGAAGAAGACGCGCGAGCCGTGGTGGATGTACATGTACATCGCGCCGCGCTCGAAGATGTGCGAGAGCGGGAGGACGGAAAGAACGGTGTCGTCGCGGCTGAAGGCGAGCCGGTCGGACGTGTCTATCAGATTCGAGACGACGTTCGAGTGCGTGAGCATGACCCCTTTCGGCTCGCCCGTCGTCCCCGAAGTGTAGATGATGGTCGCAAGCTCCTCGGCCCGCGCCGCGTGCGATAGGGCATCGCCGTCGCCGCCCGCTTCGCCGTCCGTCGCGCCGCCGCGCTCTTCGAGCTGCGCGAGCGTCAGAACTTTGTCGTCGTCGCCGCTTCCGGCGTCGCCCAACATGACGACGAAGTGTTCGAGCGTGGAGCAGTCGCTTATGCTGTCGCGGATGCGCTCTAAGACTTCGGCGTTCTGCACGAAGAGGACGCGCGCGCCCGAGTCGTTGATGATGTAGCAGACCTGCCCCGGCGCGAGCGTCGGGTAGATGGGCACGTCGACCGCGCCGGCCATCATGCAGCCCACGTCGGCCAGAACCCATTCGGGACAGCTCTCGGAGAGAATCGCCACGCGGTCGCCGGGCCGCACGCCCAAACCGCGCAGCGCGCGCGCAACCCGGCGCGAGCGCGCGAGAAACTCTTCGGACGAAATCGAGCGCCACGCGCCGTCGCGTTTGTAGTTGAAGGCGTCGGGCAGACGGTGACGCAGGCACGCGCGCTCGATGACCTCGACGAGCGTGCGCGGCTCGTCTTCCATCAGAGGCTCGCGCGGCGGATGCGAAGAGAGCGGGCGCGGGGCGATTGTCTGTGCGGGGGGCAGGGTCGTGCTCATCTTGCCATCACCCCGTTGAAGAAGATTTCCAGAACCTCGTCGGCGAGCGGCGCGAGCTTGTAGCGTCGCTTCGAGAGAATCCAGTTCGTCGCCATCTCGTCCAAAGCGCCGAAGAGCACCTTCGCGACGAGCTTCGGCTTAAGCTCACGACGGAAGACTCCGGCCGCCTGCCCCTCTTCGACGACCTCGGCGATGAGGCGTATGTACTCGGAAAGCCCTGCGGCCGAAAACTCCTCCATGAATTTGGTCGAGCCGCGCAGCTCGACCTGAAAGACGACCGCTAGGTCTCGGTCTGCGCCCAAGCGTTCGAGGTGTTGGGCGGCGATGCGTCGCAGCTTCTCGCGCGGGTCGGAGATTTCGGCGAGCGTGCGCCGGCCCTCGCGGATGGCCTCTCCGGCGTTGCGGTCGAAGATGGTGTGGAGGATGTCTTCCTTGCTCTTGAAGTAGAGATAGACCGTGCCGTCGGCGACCCCGGCGACGCGCGCGACGTCGGCGACCTTCGAGTTGAAGTAGCCGTTCTCGGCGAAGACGCGCGTGGCGGCGCGCAGGATGGCCTCGCGCTTGTCGGACGAGCCGGCGCGAGCTTGCGTGTGCGGCGAGAGGGAACGAGCGGAACGCATCGGTAGACGAACGGTGCTCCGTAACTTTCTATCGGGGAAGAGCTTCGCTGAATGAACAGCCATTCAGCACGAGGACAAGCCTAACCCGTCGCGCCCGTTTTGTGCAACCCGGAGTCGTGAAGTCGTGAAATCGTGAATCGTAAATCGTAAATAGATTGACGGGCGCTCAACCTTGCGCTTCACGATTCGAGTAGAGAGTCTTTCAACCTCAATTCACGATTGACGATTGACGATTGACGATTCGTCGTCTGCTTCGACGAGGAGGCGCGAGTCGCGGTCGAGGCGGAGCGCGCCGCTGCGCAGGTTGAGGTCGAGTTGCGGCGAAGCAATCTCGATGCCCTCTTCGAGGAAGAGCTTGCGGATGCGGTAGTTGATGTCGCTGCGAATCTGCGGGTAGCGGCGCGGCCTGTCCGTCCAGATGAGCAGGCGGAAGTTAAGCGCGGACTCGCCGAACTCCGTAAACTGCACCGACGGCGGCGGCTCGCCGAGCACGCCCTCGACGCCCTCGGCCGCGCGCAAAAGCGTCTCGGTGACAAGCTCGACGTCCGTCTCGTAGGAGACGCCGATGCGGACGGAGATGCGCGAGCGTCGTTCGCGGTAAGACCAGTTGAGCACGTTGTTGTTGACGAGCCGCGAGTTGGGGACGATGGCCGCGACGCGGTCGTTCGTCATGACGATCGTCGTCCGCAGGTTGATGCTCTCGACGCGCCCCTCGATGAGCTTCGAGTCCGGGCCGGAGACGGTCAGAAAGTCGCCGACCTTGACGGGCCGCTCGAACAGCAGGATGAAGCCGGAGGCGATGTCGCCCGCGATGAACTGAAGGCCGAAGCCGATGCCGACCGAGAGCGCCGTGAAGATGACGGCCAGCGACGTGAGGTCGAGATTGAACGCGGTCTTCATCGCGTAGAGCGCGCCGACGACGATGATGACGTAGTTGACGAGGCGCAGGACGGCGTACTGGAGTCCGGGGTCGAGCCGCTTCTGCGTGTGCTGCGCCTGCATCCGGCGCTCGACGAGCGTGCGCAGGCGGCGCGCGAGCAGGAGGGCGATGAGGAAGATGAAGAGTCCGACGAGCATGCTCGCCACGGAGAACTCGAAGTCGGCGAGCCGCCACTTGTAGTTGATGTAGGCGCGCAAGGGCTCAGTCCAGCGCGCGAGGCGCTCCAAGACGTTCTCGCCCTCCTGTAGAAGCGCGACGACTGACGCGAATGACGCGGCCAGCAACTCCGACACTAGACAGCCCTCCCCGCTCATAAAAACTTACGAGCCGCCCGTGCTCCGCGAGGGTCGGGCGGCTCGACTTTGGAACTTTTCTTTATAGTGGCGGAGGGTGAGGGACTCGAACCCCCAAGTCCTTTCGGACGCCAGTTTTCAAGACTGGTGCTTTAGCCGATTCAGCCAACCCTCCGCAAACCAACCTGTTGATCGTTTAGATAATCAACTGCCCTTTTCAATCTAGCCGGATCGTCTTTCATGTTCCCAAGCGCGAGATTGCAACCTCTGCACAGCAAGCCGCGAATCCGTCCTGTCGCATGACAGTGATCAACGTGGAATCCTCTCCCAGTTGGAACTTCCAGACAAATGGCACAACGGCCATTTTGGGCTACGACCAAGGCGTTGAATTCTTCTAAACTTAGTCCGTAAGCTTGCCGTCGGTCTGCGCCGGTTCGCTTACGCCAATCCCGTCTGATTTGGATAATCTCAGACCGCTTCTCAGCATACCAAGATTTCGCTTGGCGGCTATGACAAACTTTGCACGCGGGATGCCTTCCCTGCGCCCCCTTCTTGTGAAGGCTGAAGGCGTTGAGAGGTTTGCGTTCATGACAGATATTACAAATCTTCATAGCCGTTCTGCCAACTCTCCGCGCGCCTTCGTCTGACGCGACGATATTAACAGGCGCGCGGCGCGACTCTCAACCGCTCCCTCACGCTCCCCGCTTCAGGTCGAGCTTCTCGTTCTCGCCGGGTCGGTACTCCTCGCCGGTGGCGACGGCCTTGACGAAGCCCGCGAGTTGGACGAAGTTGCTCGACGGCGCGTCCCAGTACTCCGCGTGGTCGACCGTCACTTCGATGAGCGCGATGTTCGGGTCGTTCTGCCCTTCGGGGAACCAAGCCTTGAGCGCGGGGTTCCAAAGCTCCTCGATTTTGGCGCGGTCGCGGACGATGCGCCCCGTCCCCGAGACCGAGACGTAGCGGTTCGCCTCCGGCTTCGCGTAGGCGACGCCGACGCGGGCGTCGCGCTCCACCTCCTCGACCTTCGCTTCGCGCGCGTGCGTGAAGAACCAGAGCGTGCCGTCGAACTCCGCGCCCTGCGTCTGCATCGGACGGGCGCGCAAGCTCCCGTCATCCTCGACCGTCGTGAGCATGGCGAACTCGATGTCCCGAATCAGCTCGCCCAGTTTCTTAATCGCCTCATCCCGACTCGCGTTCTTATCCATCACTCGCCTCCGTGAATGCTTTAACGTTTATTCCGCACAACGAGTGTCGCCGACAAGCGTCACGAATTTCGGCGGGAAGTGCTACGGCTTTGTCATTTCTTCGCGCGGCCCGGCAGTTTGCGCGCGTCGAGGAACGCGGCGAGCGCGCGGTTGAAGCGTTCCGGGTCGTCCATCATCAAAAAGTGCGAGACGCCGTCCCACATCTGGAAGTCGAGGTCGGGCGCGAGGCGGCGCAGGAACTCTTCGTAGTCGGCCGGCCAGAAGGGCGAACGCGCGTGTATGGAGAGCACGGGGACACGAATCGCGTCCTCCTTCCAGTTGGCCTCGTCCATCATCCCCTCCATCGCTCCGACGCCGACGTGCGGCGGCGTCGAAAGCATCGCCGCGCGAATCTCGGCGCGCACGGCGTCGGACTTCACGGGCTGCAACATCCCCTCGACCATCTGCCCGGACGCCGTCTTGTAGTCGGCGCGAAGCGACGCCATGAAACCTTCCAGCACGGAGCGCGGCGCGAAGGGGCGAAGACCTCCGTCGACGAAGACGAGCGCGAGCGTCTTCTCTGGGTAGCGGCGGTAGAACTGGCGGACGACCGGCGTGCCCATGCTGTGGCCGACGAGCACCGCGCGCCGGACGCCCGCGTCGCGCATCACGGCCTCGACCGAGCGCGCGAACAAGTCCATCGTGTAGGCGACCCGCTCGGGCTTGTCGCTTCGGCCGTGGCCGGGGAGGTCTAAGGCGATGACGCGCGTGCGCGCGGCGAAGGCCGGCGTCTGCATGCGCCAGAAGTCGAGGTTGCACGTCCAGCCGTGGACGAAGACGATAGCCTCTTTGCCCTTCCCGAGACTCTTGTAATGCACGCGCGCGCCGTCCAAGACGGCGAACCGCGAGCCGTCCGCGTCCTGTTTACCGCCCGCCTTTGTCTTCTCCTGCGCCGACGCGCCGACGGCGGCCGAGAACATGACGGCGACGACGAGAGCGACGCTTCTAAGCGAATGACGAAAGTTCATGACTGGCACTCCTGCGGTTCATGTGGTCAACCGCCTGTAGATTGCGGGCATGCGCTCGGGCAGGGAGAGCACGTCGTCGATGATGGTGTAGCCGACCTCGCCGTAGAGGTCTTTGAGTTCGGCCTCGGAGTCGCGGTCGATGGTGATGCAGAAGGGCGTGATGCCGTCGGCGCGCGCCTGCCTGA
Organism: Pyrinomonadaceae bacterium; assembly: GCA_036277175.1. Taxonomy (GTDB): domain Bacteria; phylum Acidobacteriota; class Blastocatellia; order Pyrinomonadales; family Pyrinomonadaceae; genus DASQDT01. The sequence goes on from DASUNL010000280.1 coordinate 5,363, forward strand.
GAGCTTCGCGCGTGTCCTCGCGCGCGTAACGCGCGTCGCCGTAGTCGTGGTCGTAGGGCCGCCCGTCCGAGAGCACAATCAAGAGTCGCGTGCGCGCCTCCTGTTTCCGTAGACGCGCGGCGGCGTGGCGGACGGCCGCGCCGAGCCGTGTGTTGTGCTGGTAGTTGATGCCGCCGATGCGACGCTCCACTTCCTCCGTGTAACGCTCGTCGAAATCCTTGACGACGTAAAACTTGACGTTGCGTCTTCCCTCGCTCGTGAAGCCGTAAATCGCGTAGATGTCGCCGACCGCTTCGAGCGCCTCGCTCATCAGGACGAGTCCTTCCTTTTCAATCTCGATGATGCGGCGGCCGGGGTGCGTATAGGGCTGCAAGGGGTGGCGTCCGATGGTGCGCGCCGTCGAGCTCGATTGGTCGAGGAGGAACGAGACGGCCACGTCGCGCTGGCGGCGCAGACGCTTCGTGTAGAGACGCTCGGACTGCTGTCCGTCGGCCCGGCGGTCGGCGACGTAATCGATGACGGCGTTGAGGTCGTAGTCGTCGCCGTCCAGCTCGTTCGGCACACGCCGCAGGTTCTCCGGCTTCATCAGTTGGAACTGATGTCGGATGGAGGAGATGACGCCCTTGTGGCGCGAGCGCGTGAGCTCGACGAACGAGCGGTCGCCGCGACGGACGCGCTTCTCGACGACGCGACACCAGCCGACGCGGTGGTCTGAAAGCTCTCTGTCCCACTCGTCGTAGCTGTAGGCGACCTCGTCGGGCTCTAATTCTTGTTCGGGCGACTCGCCCGTCATCCAACGCTCCGCGCCCGTCAGAGACTCTTCGGCGTCCGACTCACTCGCGCTCATGTTCGCCCAAGCGTTGAACAGCTCGCGCGCGTCGGCCCGCCTTCGCTCGCGCTCCTCCGAGGAGCGTTCGCTCTCCTCCGCCTCTTCTTCGTCGCGCGCGCGGCTGTCCTGCGCGCCGTCGGCGTCCGTGTCGCCCTCGTCCTCGGAGAGGTCTTTGTGCCGCTCGTTGATTTCGGGCACGGCCGACTGGAAGAGCGTGTAGACGCGGCTCGTCGCCATCAGGGTGTCGGCCACGGTCGCGCGCGCGCTCGTCAGGTAGTCGGCGACGATTGACTCAAGCTCGGAGACGATTTGACGGTAGTAGTTGCGCGCGTCTTCGAGCGCGCCGCCGCAGAGCGTGATTTGAAAAAGTAGCTCGAACGGGACGAGCGTGACAGGCAAGGTCGCGATGCGCGGGCGCGACGCGCGCAGGTGCTCGCGGACGAGGTCGAGGTCGCGCGCAAGCCCTCGATAGACGTGGCGCAGGCGACGGTCGATGCGCCCGTTTTCGAGCGTGCCGAAGATGCGCGCCGCGAGCGCGGCCTGCGGGAAGAGCGCGAGCGCCGCGCGGTAGTCGCCGCCTTCGGGCAAAGTGCGACGAGACTCTCTGGCCCGCCTCTCTTCCTCTTCGGGCGCGAGCGCCGACTCGCCCTTGCCCGGTTCGTTGATGTAGCCGTCGAGCGCGAAGGCGTCGCGCGCGTCGAGGTTTTCGGGCGCGTAGGTGTAGGCGAGCGCCGCGAAGGCGGCACGCAGTTCGACGGTGTCGCGCTCGTGCGTGCCGAACTCAATCTGCCCGGCGGCGTGCGCGGCGAGCACCTTGTAGAGACGGAAGTCCGACGCATCGTCGTCGAACTCGGAGACGACCGACGGCAGGTGAATCGTGCGCCCGTCGCCGATGCGCGACTCTTCGGGGACGGCCGCGAGCGGCGCGACCTCGACGGCGCGGCCCGTCAAGCCCTCGACGTACAGTCGCAAGGTGTGAGCCACCTCTTCGAGCGCCAGTCCTCGGTCGCCGCCGCTGCGCAGGCTCTCGTTGCTCTGTTTGGTTTCGAGCGCGTAATAGCTGCGGCGCGCACGCGCGCTCGCGCCCGCACCGCCCGCCAAACCTTCCGCCGCCCAACGCTCGAACTGCTCGATGGACGTTGCGCGCAAGGCGTCGGGCGCGGCGCGCAAGCAGGAGATGGCGGCCTCTGCGTCCGTGCGCGCGACCTCGCGCACGACGCTCATCACGCGCCGCGCGAGTTGCGAAGCGCGCTTGCCGCCGCCGCCGACCGAAGCGAGCGCGCGCATGAAGGCGGGCGACGAGCGCGCCAGCGCGACGAGCGCGGCGTTACTCTGCGTCGCGACGCCGCGAAGTAGTTCCGCCCACTCGTCGAAGGCTTCGGGCATCAGGCGCAGCACGTCTCCCCCGGCCGCGAGCGCGTGCAAGGCGGCCGCGCCCCCACGGTCGAGAAAACCCTCGGCGTGACGGAAGAGCGCCAGCGCTTCCTCCATCTTCAACCCTTCGACGGCCGCCGGCAGCGCCGCCCACATCTCGGCCGCGATGCCACCCGCGCGCGACGCGAACGAGTGCGCGAGCCGGACGCCCTCGCGCGCCACGCGCTCGCGCCCCTCTTCGCCGAACGAGTCGAATGCGGCGACGGCGCGCGGCGTCGCTTCGAGGAAGTCGGCCGAGTGCCTTGCCGAGCGGCGCGCAATCTCGACCGCCACCTCGTAGACGGAGCGGAGCAGCGCCTCGTCGCGCGCGGCGCGAGCGAGCGCGGGCGCGCGCGCGTAGGTGTCGAGCGCGATTGCCGAGGAGAGCGTCATCTGCCGCGCGCAGACCTGAAAGAGCGGCGCGCGCGCCTCACGCGGAACCTCTCGCAGTTGGTCTACTCCGGACGCGAAGAAGGCGAGGCCCGTCTCTGCGTCGGCCGACGCGAGACGCCGCCCCATCTCGCCCCACGCGCGCAGCTCGTCCGCGCCGAGCACCTGCGCCGCCTCCGGCACGGCGCGCAGGAACTCGACGCCGACGCGCAGGCTCAGGCCCGCCAGCGCCGCGCTCACTTCGAGCGCGGCGCGCGCGACGTCCGCCGGCAGGCGACCTATCTGGCGCGCCAGCCCCGCAATCGTCCGCCGCTCCGTCGCGCTCCTGACCGAGCGCAGGTGCTCGCGCAGAGCCTTCTCGACGGTGCGGCCCTCGCCCCCTGCCTCGTCTCTCTCCCCCGCGTCTGACATGAAAAAGTTTCGCCCCTCGACTTCCCCGCGCGCTTTGGCGCGCTCAAAGCTTGCGCCAACTGATGGTGTTGCCGTCGCGCATGTTTCTGACGGTGAGCGTCGCGCCGTCGAAGGTCACTTCGGTCGGGATGCTGTCGTGTGTGGGTATCGATTGGTCGTCGCTGTAGTCAAACGACCCGACCCACCCGCCGTTATCTTCGCGTCGCAGCTTCCCGCGCGACCGTATGAGCTGCGTGCCGAAGAGTCCCTCGGTCTCCCAAGCGAACCTGTTGCCGCCCACGCTTCGGATGAGCATGCGCGAGCGAAGCGGGCGCGGCTCGAAGTTCTGACCGACGAACTCGTACACGCCTTCGAGCTGCGCTTCTTTCGGCGGCGAGGGCGGCAGGGGCGACATCGGTGTCAGCGTCGGCGAGATGACGGGCGTCGGCGTCGTCGTTTGCGTCGTGCCCGGCGTCGCGCTGTTGGTGGAGGAGGTGGGGTCGGCCGTCGCGATTATCTCGGTCGAGCCGTCGGGCCGCTCCGGGAAGAGCTTATCAAAGTTGGCTATCACCCCGACGGCGAGCGTCGCGCCGCCGGTGATGAGCGCCGCGATGATGGGGACGTAGCTTTTCGATTCCTTGTTCATGTTGGCCGACCTCACGCGGGCGGATTTGGCGAGGCCCCTTGCACGAACGGCTAAATGACGGTCGTCACGATTTCGCGGATGCTGCGTTGGAGGTCGCGGTCGTCGGTGATGGGCGAGCAGAGGGCGACCTCGGCGGCGGCCACGGGCTGTATGCCGCGCGCGATGAGCTGCGCGGCGTAGATGAGCAGTCGCGTCGAGACGCCTTCTTCGAGCCCGTGCCCGCGCAGGTTTCTCACCTTCTGGCCGATAAGCACGAGGTCGCGCGCCGTCTCGAAGGGCACGCCGCCCTCGCGCGCGACGATTTCGGCTTCGAGCTCCGGCGGCGGGTAGTCGAACTCGACGGCGACGAAACGCTGGCGCGTGGACTGTTTGAGGTCTTTGAGAATCGACTGGTAGCCGGGGTTGTAGCTGACGACGAGCATGAAGTCGGGCGGCGCGTCGAGAATCGTGCCGCGCTTCTCGATGGGGAGGCGTCGTCGGTCGTCGGTCAAAGGGTGGATGATGACGACGGTGTCCTTGCGCGCCTCGACCACTTCGTCCAAGTAACAGATCGCGCCGTTGCGCACGGCCGTCGTGAGCGGGCCGTCGTGCCAGACGGTCTCCTCGCCTTCGAGGAGGAAGCGCCCGACGAGGTCTGTCGCCGAGAGGTCTTCGTGGCAGGCCACAGTAATGAGCGGGCGCTGCAAGCGCCACGCCATGTGCTCGACGAAGCGGGTCTTGCCGCACCCCGTGGGGCCTTTGAGCATCACAGGCAGACGCGCGGCGTGCGCCGCCTCGAACAACTCGACCTCGCGCGCCACCGCCAGATAGTAAGGCTCCTCCGCGACGACGTACTCTTCGATGGCTCTCTCAGACATCTTCTTAAACTGTGCTTCCTGACCGCCGCCGCCCGTCTGCGCGAGCGCGCGGCTAATTTTGTGACGACCCGTTGCGCCCGTTGCGCACGATATCAATCAGCGCGTCGAGCCGCCGGTCGGTGTGCGCCTGCGCATCGGCGAGTCGTTCGAGCGCCGCCTCGGTGCGCCCCTGCGCCTCCGCGAGCTGCGAGAATTTTTCATCAGCGCGCCCCTGCGCCTCGGCTAGTTGCGAGAATTTTTCGTCGGCGCGGGCCTGCGCTTCGGCAAGCTGCGAGAATTTTTCATCAGTGCGGGCCCGCGCTTCGGCAAATTTTTCGTCGGTGCGGATTTGAGCGTCGGCAAGGGCGGCGGTGCGTGCGTCGGCGTTAGCCTGCGCGGCCCGCAACTCGTCCATGCCTTCGTTGTGACTTCTCGCCAGTTCGCGGAGCAACTCAAACCCCTCTTCGAGGTTCGGGATGCGCCGCTGATGGCTGGCTGTCACCTGTGCAAGGGCGCGCATGCTCTCTTCGAGACGGGCGATGCGTTGTTCGTGGCCGGCGCTGAGTTCGGCCAGCGTAGCCATCGCGTTTTCGAGTCGGAGAATTCTATCTTCGGTTGACATCTGAACCCTCTCCTTCGACGAGGCCGGCGGTGGGCTGACCGCGCGCTCCGTTTCGGGTATTCTGTAGGGTGTCGTTGAGCAGCCGTGACGCTGGCAGAGCATCTTAGCACCGGCGCAAACGCGCGGCAAATTAGGCTTTTTCGAGGAAGTTGGACGGGAAATGAAGATTGCGGTGGCGATGAGCGGCGGGGTGGACAGTTCGGCGGCGGCCGCGATTTTGGCGGACGAGGGGCACGAGCTCGTCGGCTTCACGATGCAGTTGTGGAATCAGCGACGTGGCTTGACCGTCGACGAAGCGGGCGAGCCGATGCCTTCGCGCTGCTGCTCGCTCGACGACGTGTACGACGCGCGCCGCGTCGCCGAGCGTCTGGGCTTCCCCTTCTACGTCCTCAACCTCGAACGCGAATTCGAGCGCGACGTGGTCAAGCCCTTCGTCGAGAGCTACCTCGCGGGCGAGACGCCCATCCCCTGCGTCGCCTGCAACAGCCGTCTCAAGTTCGCCTCGCTCGACCGCCTCGCGCAGAGCCTCGGCTGCGAGAAGGTCGCCACCGGCCACTACGCGCGCGTCCGACTCGACGAAGAGTCGGGTCGTTACAAACTGCTGCGGGGCTTGGACGCGCGCAAAGACCAGACCTACTTCCTCTGGGAGTTGACGCAGGCACAGCTCGCGCGCGTCCTCTTCCCGCTCGGCGAGCTGACGAAGGCGGACGCCCGCACGGCCGCGCGCACGCACGACTTGGCCGTCGCCGAGAAGGCCGAGTCGCAGGAGATTTGCTTCGTGCCCGACGGCGACTACTCGGGCTTCATCGACCGCTACCTCGAAGCCGAGGGGATGCAAGGGCGCGCGCCCGGCGCGGGCGAGATAGTCGACACAGAGGGCCGCGTCGTCGGCCGACACGCGGGCGTCCATCGCTACACGGTCGGACAGCGACGGGGCTTGGGCGTCTCGCGTCAACTGCCTCTCTACGTCGTCCGCGTAGAGCCGGAGCAGAACCGCGTCGTCGTCGGACACGACGAGGAGCTTCTGTGCGCGGAGTTCGAGGCGGCGGGCACGAACTGGATTGCTCTGGACGAGCCGCGCGCGCCCGTGCGCGCCGACGTGCGCGTCCGCTACCGGCACACGGAAGCGCCCGCGCTGATTACTCCCGTGGGCGAGAGGCGCGTCCGCGTCCGCTTCGACGAGCCGCAGCGCGCCGTCACGCCCGGTCAGGCCACGGTCTTCTATCGCGGCGAGGAAGTCGTCGGCGGAGGCTGGATAGTGCGGGGACGCTAGCTAAACCTTTTCCTTCCCCGGCGCGTAAACACAAAGGCCGCCGTAGCGCCCCGCGTCTGTGGGGCGTTCGGTTCTAAACTCTAAACTTCGGGACTTATCATTATGCCAATGTCGCGCACACGCAAAATCGTTCTCGCCGTCCTCGGCGTCCTCCTCGCTCTGGTCGTCATCGTCTTCCTCTGCATCGCCCTCATCATCTCGTCGCTGCGCGAGCAGGAACCGGCCGTCGCCGACCACAGCGTCCTCGTGCTTAAGATTGGCGGCGCGCTGCCCGACTACGCGACTGAAGACCCGCTCGCGCGCGCGTTCGGCGCGCAGTCGAACTCGCTCACGTCGCTTCTCACGCAGCTCAAGAAGGCGAAGGCCGACAAGCGCATCGACGCCGTCCTGCTCGACATCGACTTCGTCGGCGCGGGGTGGGCCAAGGCCGACGAGATACGCGACGCCGTCGCCGACTTCCGCACCTCCGGCAAGCCCGTCTACGCCTACATGGAGTACGGCGCGGACAAGGAACTCTACATCGCCTCGGCCGCCGACCGCGTCTACGTCGCGCCCATCGGCGACCTCTTCATCAACGGCTTGGCCGCGCAGGCGATGTTCTTCCGCGGCTCGCTCGACAAGCTCGGCGTCTACCCTGACTTTTATCAAATCGGCAAGTACAAGAACGCGCCCGACTCCTACACGCGCAAGGAGATGAGCGAGCCGCACAGGGAGGTCGTCAACGCAGTCTTAGACGACCACTTCAACCGCTACGTCACGAACCTCGCGAGCGCGCGCAAGAAGTCGCCCGAAGACATCATCGCGCTCATTAACCGCGCGCCCATCCGCTCGCGCGACGCGGAGTCGGCGGGCCTCATCGACGGCGCGCTCTACCGCGAGCAGGTCGAGACGGAGCTCAAGAAGCGTCTCGGTTACAAGGACGATGAGAAGCTAAAGACCGTCACGGGGACGGCCTACCGCCGCGTCTCTCAAGAGTCGCTCGGACTCAACGAGGGCGAGCGCGTCGCCGTCATCTACGCTTCAGGCATCATCAACTCGGGCCAGTCCGACGACGGCTCGTTCGGCGGCGAGCAGATGGCAGGCTCGGACACGCTCGTCAAAGCCATCAACGACGCGCGCGACGACAAGTCGGTCAAGGCAATCGTGCTGCGCGTCGATAGTCCCGGCGGCGGGAGCTACCCGTCTGACTTGGTCTGGCAGGCGGTAGAAAAGGCGAAAGAGAAGAAGCCGGTCGTCGCCTCGATGAGCGACTTGGCGGCGTCGGGCGGCTACTACATCTCGATGAACGCGAGCCGCATCGTCGCGCAGCCCTCGACCATCACCGGCTCCATCGGCGTCTTCGCCGGCAAGCCCGTCATCAAAGGCTTCTACGATTGGATCGGCGTCTCGACCGAGTACGTCCTGCGCGGCGAGCAGGCCGGCATGTTCCGCGAGACAGAGCGGTTTACCGACACGGAGCGCGCGCGCTTCGAGTCGCTCGTCCGAAGCTTCTACTACGACGACTTTCTGCCGAAGGTGGCGAAGGGTCGCGGCAAGGACGTCGAGTACGTCGACTCGGTCGCGCAGGGGCGCGTCTGGACGGGCGCGCAGGCCAAAGAGCGCGGACTCGTCGACGAGTTCGGCGGACTAGACCGCGCCGTCGAGGTGGCGAAAGAACTCGCGGGCATCCCGGCCGACAAGGGCGTCCGCCGCGTCATCTACCCCGCGCCGCGCACCTTCTTCCAACAGCTCTTCGACACGGAGGACGCGGCTCAGGTGAAAGCGCGCCGCGAGGAGCAGGCCCTCATCAACTCCCTGCCCGAAGACATGCGCCGCGCCTTCCGCTACGCGCGCATGTTCGACCGCATGAAGCGCGGCGAGGTGATGGCGATGCTCCCCTTCGAGCTGACCATCGAGTAGGCAGTAGACGATAGAAAAACTAACGGGGGCGGCGCGTTCCGTGTGAACGCGCCGCCCCCGTCAGTTTTTATGCTGACTACCGGCTACTTCGCTTCGATTTTATCAAGCCCGCCCATGTACGGACGCAACGCTTCGGGGATGACGACGGAGCCGTCCGGCTGTTGATAGTTCTCGACGACCGCGATCCAAGTGCGCCCGGCGGCGAGGCCAGAGCCGTTTAAGGTATGCACATACTCGGGCTTCGCGCCCGGCGTGCGTCGGAAGCGTATCTGCGCGCGGCGCGCTTGGAACGCCTCGTAGTTCGAGCACGAGGAGATTTCGCGGAACGTGTTCTGACTCGGCAGCCAGACCTCGATGTCGTAGGTCTTGGCCGAGCCGAAGCCGATGTCGCCCGACGAGAGCGTGACGACGCGGTAGTGAATCCCAAGCCTTTGCAAGATGCTCTCCGCGTCGCGCGTCAACGCTTCCAACTCGTCGTAAGAGGTCTCGGGCAGCGTCAGCTTGACGAGCTCGACCTTGTCGAACTGGTGCTGGCGGATGATGCCGCGCGTGTCGCGCCCATACGACCCGGCCTCGGAGCGAAAGCACGGCGTGTAGGAGACGAACTTCATGGGAAGCTGCGCGGCGTCCAGAATCTCCTCGCGGTGGATGTTCGTGACGGGCACTTCGGCCGTCGGACTCAGGTACAGGCCGCGCTCGTCCGTCAGCTTGAAGAGGTCGGCCTCGAACTTCGGCAACTGCGCCGTGCCGAAGAGCGCGTTCGCGTTGACGATGAACGGCGGCAGAGTCTCCTCGTAGCCATGCTCCTGCGTGTGCACGTCCAGCATGAAGTTGATGAGCGCGCGCTCTAACCTCGCGCCCGCGCCTTTGAGAATGGCGAAGCGCGCGGCCGCGATCTTCGTCGCGCGCTCAAGGTCGAGGATGCCGAGTTGCGCGCCCAAGTCGACGTGATCCTGCGGCTCGAAATCAAACTTGGGGGCCGCGCCCCAACGCCGCACCTCGACGTTCGACTCCTCGCCCACGCCAGCCGGAACCGATTCGTGCTGGATGTTCGGGACGCTCGACAGAAGTTCCTGCATGCGGCTCTCGGCCGCGTCGCGCTCGCGGTCAAGCTCCGCGATGCGCTCTTTCAATTCTCCGACGGCGCGGCGGCGCGACTCGGCCTCGTCCTTGCGACCCTCCTTCATCAGCGCGCCGATTTCGCGGCTCGCCGCGTTGCGCTCGGCATTCAAGCGGTCGCTCTCGGCGATGACGCGACGCCGCTCCGCGTCGGCCTCGGCGAAGTCGTCGAGCGCCACGGTCGTAAATCCGCGCGCGACGAACGCCGCGCGGACGTGGTCGAGGTTCTCCCTCACGTAATTTAAATCAAGCATCCGTTGCTGTCCCTTACTGTCCTTGGGCCTTCGCTTTGAGGTCGGAGAAAATCCGGTTGGCCTCGGCGAGCGTCTCCTTCGAGCCGACGTCGTACCAGAGGCCGGGCACGCGCCACGTGTAGAAGGGCGTGCGCTCGTACATCCACTGGACGAGGCGGCCCGGCTGGTCTGGGTTGTTGCCCTCTTCGACGTACTGGCGAATCAACGAAAGCGACCACTTCGGGTAATAGTAAAGCGCGATGCCCGTGAGCGTGCTCTTCGGCTCGGCGGGCTTCTCCTCGAAGAAGGTGATGCGCCCTTCGGCGTCCGTCTCGATGGCGTTGTACTTCTTAATCTCTTCGAGGCTGCCCACGTCGTAGACGGCGAGCACGGGCGCGTCCTTCGAGCGCGCGAACTCGACGAAGCCCGCGAGGCGGTCGCTGAAGAGATTGTCGCCCGCGACGACGACGATGTCTTCGTCCGCGCCCTCGCGCTGGAGCACGAGGTTTAAGTCGCCGATTGCGCCGAGCTTGTTCGAGTCGTCGGTCGAGCCGTCGTTGATGATTGAGAAGTCCGGCTCGTCTTCGCGCGAGGCGCGATACTCTTCGGCCCAACGCTCGAAGTGCCCGGCGAACTTCGCGTTGGTGACGACCGTCACGCGGCGGACGCCCTCGATGTTGGCGAGGTTGTCGAGGACGTGCTCGACCATCGGCTTGCCCGCCACTTCGAGCAAGGGCTTCGGCCGGTCGAGCGTCAGAGGATAGAGGCGCGTCGCGTAACCCGCCCCGAGTACGATTAACTTCATGTTGTTCTTCCCTTCGCCCCAATCTTTACAAAAAAGTCGGGCGGCGGCAAACCGCCCGCGCCGCCGCTCGCACTTCCGCGCGCGGCCCGCGCTCTGTTATCCTCCCGCCTCGACTAAGTGTACGGAGGAGAGAAACTTTGACCGAAGAGTCTAAACCTTTCGCGGGCCGCGCCGCGATTGTGACGGGCGCGACGCGCGGCATCGGGCGCGCGATTGCCACGGAGCTTGCGCGGCGCGGCGCGTCCGTGGCCTTCAACTACGCGCAGAGCGCCGACGCGGCCGAGACGTTGAAGGGCGAGCTGGAAGCTTTGGGCGTCTCGGTCTTCGCCTCGCAGTGCGACGTGGGGCAGACCGAGGCGGCGGCCGAGATGGTCAAGTCGGTCAAAGAGGCTTTCGGCCGCATCGACTTCCTCGTCAACAACGCCGGAGTGACGCGCGACAACCTCATCCTCCGCATGAAAGAGGAGGAGTGGGACACTGTTCTCGACACGAACTTGAAAGGCGCTTGGAACTTCGCGCGCGCGGCGCTGCGCCACATGCTGCGTCAGGACGGGGGCGGGTCGGTCTTAAACATCTCTTCGATTAGCGGCGTCGTGGGGATGGCCGGGCAGTCGAACTACTCGGCGTCGAAGGCGGGGATGATAGGACTCACGAAGGCGCTCGCGCGCGAGGTGGCGAGCCGAAACGTCTCCGTCAACGCGCTCGCGCTCGGCTTAGTGACGACCGACATGTCGGGCGCACTCAACGACGAGTATCGCGCCAAGCTCACCGAGCAGATTCCGATGCGCCGCTTCGCCGAACCCGACGAGATCGCGCGCATCGCCTGCTTCCTCCTCTCCGACGAGGCGCGCTACATCACCGGCCAAGTCATACAGGCCGACGGCGGGATGGCGATGTGAGATAAGCTGTAAGCTGTAAGCTGTCAGCTTTCAGCCCACGGCGTCCGCCGCGCGCCGGACGGCTGCGGCGATTCAACTTGTCATTTCGTCCGCTCTATCAAAGCTGAACGCTGACTGCTGATTGCTGACGGCTTACTCGTCACTCGTCGCTGCCGTCGCGAGTCGCGCCGCGAGTTGTTCGCGCAGGCGGCGGAAGTGCTCGTCGGGGATGGCCTCGACCGAGCGTTGGAGGCGCGTAACGACCGGCTCGATTTGCCGCTCCTCCTCGGCCTCGACTGACTCGACGGCGCGCTCGACCTCCTTCTTCTTCTCGCGCCCGACGACGCGCCGCAGACTTCTTTCCAGAAGCGACGCGCCCGCCGCGACGACGCCGCGCGACTGTCGGAACGTCGCGCCGACCGCCGCTTCGAGCGGCTTGATGGGGGCCTCGCGGCAGACGGCGTCGAGCGCCGCGCCCACCTCGGCCGCGCTCCGCCCCGTTCGCTCGTCCAGACGCTCGGCGAACAGGTGGTCAACCAAGTAGCCGAAGTGATACGTGCGGCTCGTCAGGTCTACGGCCCGCTTCCATTCGAGGAAGAAGAAGATTTTGCGGAAGACCTTCTTGAGCGGGTAGAGGACGACCGTCCCGACGCAGCCGCCGAGACAGCCCGTCTCGCGCTCGGCCGCGAGCGCCTCCGCTTCCCCGGCCGCAAGTACTCGCCCGTGCGCGGCGGCGAGGCTCGTGACGAGTCGCTGTCGGAAAAAACTCTTCGCGAGGTCGTCGACGACGGGCACGGGGATGAGCGGCGTCAGCCCCGCGAGCACCGCGTGCGTGGCGATTGTCTTGCGCGTCTTTGGCTGCGTGCTCAACTTCTACCTAGACCTCGCTTCGGCGAAAGATACATGAGAGCGTTTTGCGTCGCGCGCTATTTTTAACACTTCTGAAGATGGAGTCCAACAACGTGAAGAGCATCGTCTCGCGCCTCGTCTGTCTCGCGCTCTGTTTCGTCTTGCCCGCAGACGCGCGACCCGCTTCTTCGCCGTCGCCGCTGATGCAGGACGCGCAACGTCAGGCGACGCTTCTGCCCGACGCGACCATGGCCGCACTTGCCTCGGAGCTTTCCGGCGAGACGGCCAAGCGCAACCTCGAATCCATCTCGCGCCAGCACCGCATGCGCGGGTCGCGCGGCTTCCGCGCCTCGGCCGAGCACATCGCCTCGGAGCTTCGCGCCTACGGTCTGTCGGACGTAAAGATTGAACAGTTCGCGGCCGACGGAAAAATCTTCTACGGCACGCAACGCTCGCGGCCGCCTTGGAACGCCGAGTTCGCCGAGCTTTGGGAGATGCGCGAGGGCGTGCGGGGCGCGTGGGAAAAGCACGCGCGCCTCGCGAGTTGGGACGCGATGCCCATCACGCTCGCGCAGGACAGCGAGTCGGGCGAGGCGGAGGCCGACCTCGTTGACGTGGGCGCAGGCACGGCCGAGACGGACTACGCGAATAAGGAGGTGCGCGGCCGTCTCGTGCTCGCGTCGCAGCAGCCGAGCGCGGTCGCGCGCCTCGCCGTCGAGCGTCACGGAGCGGCGGGCATCATCAGCTACGCGCAGAACCAGCGCACCGCTTGGTACGGCGAGGACGAAAACTTAATCCGTTGGGGACACCTCGACACGTTCGCCGCGCGCCCGACCTTCGCCTTTATGGTCTCGCTCAAACAGGCGCGCTCCCTACAGAGCCGTCTCGCGCGCGGCGAGCGCGTGCGTCTGCGCGCGAGCGTGCGAGCCGGGAAACAGCGCGGTTCTTATGACGTTCTGACCGCGACCATCCCCGGCTCTGACGCCGCGCTGCGCGACGAGGAGATAGCCTTCAGTTGTCACCTCGACCACCCGCGCCCCGGCGCGAACGACAACGCTTCGGGCAGCGTCGCCATCCTCGAAGTCGCGCGCACGCTCTCGAAGCTCGTCCGCGAGGGACGCATCCCCGCGCCGCGCCGCACCATCCGTTTCATCTGGCCGCCCGAAATCGAGGGCACGCTCGCGCTCCTCAACGCGCGCCCCGAAATCGCGCGCCGCACGAAGGCCGTCATACACATGGACATGGTCGGCGGAGGCCCGGCGACGAAGGCCGTCTTCCACGTCACGCGCGGGCCGGCCTCTCTGCCCTCGTTCGTCAACGACGTGGCCGAGCACTTCGGCGAGTACGCCAACGACCAATCGTCGCGCTTCGCGGCGGGCGAATCGTTCACGCACTCGCTCCACTCGCCCGAGGGCGGCAGGGAGCCTCTGCAAGCTGAGTTCGCAGACTTCTCGATGGGGAGCGACCATCAGGTCTACACCGACAGCTCGTTCGCCATCCCCGCGATTTATTTGAACGACTGGCCCGACCGCTACATCCACACCAACTTCGACACGCCCGCTAACGTCGACCCGACGAAGCTCAAGCGCGCGGCCTTCATCGGCGCGGCCTCCGGCTACTTTCTCGCGAACGTGCGCGCCGAAGACGCGCCGTCGGTCTGGCGCGTCATGCGCTCGCGCGGCCTCGTGCGCTTGTCAACGACGCTCGCGCGCCGCGACGCACTCGCCGACGAAGAGGCCGCCGCGCTCACGCGCTTTCACGTCCGGCACGAGCGCGCGCTCTTCGACTCGATGGGCCGCTTCTTTCAAATCGGCGACGCGCTGCGCGCCGAGGCGTCCGCGTTTCTCGACGGCGAGGAGCGTCTGTTTCATTTGACGAGGCCGGTGCGCGGCGTGCGTGACGCCGGAGCTGACGGGCAGCTTGTCTTTCGTCGCAACCCCGACCTCAAGGGCACGATGTCAGCCTTCGGCTACGACTACTTCACAGACCACTACGGCGCGGAGCGCGAGGCTGCCGTTAGGCTGCTCCGCTTCGAGGGCCTGCGCGGCTCGGGCGGCGAGTACGCCTACGAGGTTCTGAACCTCGCCGACGGCCGCCGCGACGCGCGCGAGATACGCGACACGGTCTCGGCCGTCTACGGCCCCGTCCCGCTTGAGTTGGTCGTCGAATACCTGCGCGCGCTCGAAACAATCGGCGTCGTCAAGCGCGTGCGCTAAGGTGTTCCGCGTTAGATTTCAGAGTGGAGTCGAGGAAAGGGTCGGCCTAAAATGAAAGGAGCCCCGTCGGTCGGTTAAGACTGACGGGGCGTAACTTCTGGGCAGGCTCGGAGATTCAGGGTGGCGTTGACAAGGAGCTGGAGATCGTCACCTACGGGCGATCCGGTTTAAGAGGGGTCGTTTGGTTGGGCGAGATAAAATTGCTTGTACCGCGCGAACTCAACGAAGGCATCGAAACTTAAATTCCGCCCCCGCCCGTGAGCACGCATGAAGCCAAACGAATCCCTCTTATCAAGCAACTCCGAAGCACATAATCGTGAAAAATGTATTGCTCCGTAACAGTGTGTAAAATTATACGGATTTTTCGTGAGAAGTCAAGCACAAAATCGCGAATATTACGCACAATTTCGCAACAGACATTTCATCTTCGCTTCAACTCTCTAAACTCTACATTTAAAGTGGGTTATGAGGACGCGCCGATTAAGTCTTAAACACGCTTTCGTTTGAAGGGCGCGTGGCGACGTGTGTCTTTTCTGCGTCGCGCGCCGCTCGCGCGTAGAGGTCAGGCTCGCCAGAGGGGCGCGTCTTCCAGCGTTTGTGAATCCAGAGCCACTGATCTGGGTAGGCTCTCACCTGCCGCTCGATGGCGGCGGTGAAGCGCGCGGTGTTGATTTCGACGTCGCGCTCGTGGTCGCCGGTGCGGACGAGTTCGAGGACGGGGCCGCCGCGAAAGACGAAGCGACGGCGCTCCTCGTCCCAAGGCGCGCAGCAGGGGATGACGGTCGCGTCCGTGCGGAGCGCGAGCGTGGCGACGCCCGCAGTCGTGCAGGCGAGGTGGTTGAAGAAGGGGACGAAGACGCCCTCGCGCGGGTGTGCGTTTAAGTCGGCGAGGACGCCGAGCGTGCCGCCCTTCTTCAGCATCCGCATCGCGGCGAGCGCGGCCGCCTTCTTGTCAATCGGCTGGTTGCCGAAGCGCGTGCGCAGGCCCTCGATTAACTCCTCGACGCGCGGGTTGTCGATGGGGCGGACGAGGAAGCTGATGGGGTTGTAGAGCGCCGAGTGGGCGAAGCAGAGCAGCTCCCACGCGCCGAGGTGCGCGGTCAGGAAGATGACGCCGCGCCCGCGCTCGCGCGCGACGTCGAGGAGCTTCACGTCCTCTTTGTCGTACTCGACGACCTCGCGCAAACTCTCGGGCGTCTGTCGAGGGAACTGGCTGAACTCGCCGAGCTGTCGGCCGAGGCTCATGAAGGAGCCGCGCAGGATGCGTTCGCGCTCGGCGGCGGGCAAGTCGGGGAAGGCGAGTTCGAGGTTGCGCTCGCCCGTGCGGCGCAGGCCGCCCGCGAGCGTGTAGGCCGCGCGCCCGAGTCCGCGCCCCGCCGCGACCGCCCACGCGCGCGGCAGCGCGCCGAGACCCGACAGGAGAGCGCGCGTCGCCGCGTACTCCATCGTGCTTTGAAATTTACTCTTCTTCGACATAGGACGTCCGCGAAAGAGCGAGTGTAGCGCGCGGAACAGACACAGGCAAACGGCTGGCACGCTCGTCCGAGCGCGTGCTATAAACGGAGTCGAGATGCCTTCGGGGAAGACACACGACGCGATAACGCTCTTGCTCGCGCCGCCGACTTTTGCGGCGGCGTGGGGCTTAACGCGCAGCCTCTGGCTGGCGGGCGTCGTGACGGCCGCGATGCTCTTCGGCGGGCTGATGTTCGGGCCTGACCTAGACATACAGTCGCGGCAGTACACGCGCTGGGGCGTCTTCCGCCTGCTCTGGTGGCCTTACAAGGTCGTCTTCCGACACCGCTCGCGCTGGTCGCACGGCATTGTCTTCGGGACGCTCATCCGCGTCGTCTACTTCGCGCTCGTCCTCTCGGTCGTCGCCACCTTGGCCGTCTACCTGCGCGCCTCTCTCGTCGCGGGGGCGGCGATGCCCGCGTGGGGCGAAGTGCTCCACGCTTGGAACGCCATCCGCGAGGGTGCGGCCCACTACGGCGTCGGGACGGAGTTCGCGCTCGCCGTCTTCGCGGGCGTGTGGTGGGGCGCGGCCAGCCACACACTCACCGACGTGGCCGTCTCGGTCGTCCGCAAAGGCTCGGAAATCTTCTAACAGCAGTGACGAGTGACGAGTTACGAGTTAAGGCAACTGCTTTAACTCGTGACTCGTCACTGCTTTATCAGTGTCGCGACGTGGCGAGGCGGAGGGCTTGACGCCTGACCGGCTCGGAGACGTTGCGATTCTGCGAGAGCGCCTTGAGGTCTCTGGTCTGGAGGCGCTGGAGGACGTGCATCGCCGTGGCGAGCGGGGTGCGCGGGTTGCGCGCGAGGTTGTGGATGACGGGGTAGGAGCGCGCCCACGCGCGGTTCATCGGGATGAGGCGCAGCACTTCGTCGGCGACGGTGCGCATCGCCGCAATCGACTCGACCTCCTGATCCGTGACCTTCGGGTTGTGAATGACGGCCGTGGCGACCGTCTTGTTCGAGTCGCGGATGAGGATGGAACGCGCCTCGCGGTCGCCCTTCATCGCGAGCTTGATGCGATCCTTAACGCGCATCAGCATCACGCGGCGGATGAGCGCGACGCGCTCGGGAGCGCTCTCGCCCGCCTCCGACAGTGCCTCGTCGAGAGCGCGCTGGAGGTTGGCCGCGCGCTGCTCCTCGGTCTCTTCGAGCAGTTGCTCGATGCGCTCCGAGGGGAGCCATGCGTCGTCGATGTCGGCGTCCGAGACTTCGATGTGCGCGGCGATGAGCCAAGCGTCTTCGAGCGTCAGCCCCTCGACCGACTCGATGGACTCGGCCGCTTCGACGAACTCGGCGGCCGCCTCCATCCCGCGCGCGCGCATCTCTTCGGCGATTTGCTGCGCGCCGCGCTCCTTCTCGAAAAACTCGCGGCGGGTCTCGCGCGCGCGCCGCTCGGCCTCGGGCGTCCGCGCCGGGTTGCCGAGCACGGCGTCGATGATGGCGGGCGCGCGGATGAGCCGCTGCTGGTTGATGGTGATGACTTCGAGGACGGAGCCGTCCGTGGACGAGGCGGCGAGCGCGGCGACGGCCTCGTCGGGCGTGCGCGCGTTGAGCACGACCGACTCGTGCGCCTCGCGCCCGAGGTCTGCGCGCGAGGCGAGGTAGGCGAGCACCGTGGGCGGCGTCTCCGCGGACGAGGCGAGGGGCAGAAGCGTCTCGCGCTCCTGCTCGCGCAGGGTCTCGGCGGCGGCCGACGCGGCCTCTGCGTCGTCGCCCGCGCGCAGGGCGACGAGCACCTCGATGAGTTCTTCCTGCGCGAGCGGCAGAAGCCCGCGCGCCGCCATCATGCGCGCCGTCTGCGGGGCCGTCCCCGAGAGGATGGCCTGCACGACCGGGTTTGTTGACTTGGTGTTCGTCTCCACTTGAAATGTCGGACGCCTTCGCGGCGCGCGGCGCACGGCCCGCTCAGCCGCAGTGAAAAGCGTACTCGACGGTCAGCCATTGCGAGACCGCCCGCCCGTCCTTCTGCGCCGGAGTGAATTTGATTCTCCGCGCTGCGCGGACGGCCTTCTCCGTCAGGCCGTAGCCCAAGGTCTTGGTGGGCAGGATGCACGTTACACGCCCGTCGGCCGTGAGCACCATCCGCAGACGCACGACGCCGTTCACGCATGCGTTCTGCGCTTCTTCCGTGTAACCGGGTTCGGGTCTTTCAAACAGAACCGCTTTGGTCGAAGCCTCTTGGGTGGTGACGGGCCGGAGTTGGTCAGCGGTGAGCGGCGCGCCGCTGTAACAGCGCGCGTTTTCGAGCATCTCGCGCCAGAGCTTTGCGTCCTCGTCGCCGGGCTGCGCCGCGACGATTTTTTCCAGCCCCTCGGCGGCCTCCCTGAGACGGACTTTGAGCGGCTCCAACTCGGCGTCGCGCGCCGCGACGACACGGTCGCGCTCCTCCTTGCCCGACTCGGGCGCGAGCGGGTGCTTTCGGAGGACGACCGGGTAGGCGGCCGCGTACACGCCGAGCAGCGCCTCGCTTCTGAGCAGCGCGGCGGCGCGGAAGGACGGGCTGACTTTCAGCGCCTCGTCGGCCGACGCCAAGGCGTCGGCGAGTCGCCCTTCGCGCAGGCGCACGACGCCGACGATGTGATGAGCCTCGGCGCTGCGGGCGTCGAGCGTCAAGACCTGCCGGGCCTCGCGCTCGGCGTCGCGGTGCTTGCCGACGAGCAGCAGCGCGTAGGCCAACGCGGCGCGCTCCGGCGGCGACTCGGGCCGGAGCTTGACGGCCCGCTCGAAAGCCTCGCGCGCGTCGTCGATTTTGTTCTGACGGCTCAACGCCAAGCCGAGGTAGTACCAAGCGTCGGCGTCCGCGCTGTTCTTCTTCACCGCGTCGCGCAGAACTCTGACGGCCGTGTCGTACTGTCCGTGCTTGAAGAAGTCTATGCCGACCGTCGTGTCGGAGACGAGAGAGTCTTGCGTCCGCCGCGCGGCGGCCGGCGGGAAAAGGTTGACCGCCAGCAGAAGCGTCGCCGCGAGCCGGACGATGTGGCGCGAGTGGGGCACGTCTTACTCCCAGAGTCGTCGGCAGACCAGAAAATGAAGCGAGGCGACGGTGAGCACATCGCCCCGCGCGTTACGGGCCGGCGCGCGCGTCAGACCGACGCGCCGTGGCACTTCTTGTACTTCTTGCCCGAGCCGCAGGGACAGGGGTCGTTGCGCCCGACCTTCGGCTGGTCGCGCGTCACGGTCTTGGTGCGCGCGGCCTCTTCGCCCGCGGCGGTCGCGCCCTGATTCGGGCCGGTGAAGGTCATCCGCGTCGGGCGGCGCGAGCGTCGCTGCTGTATCTCCTCGGGCGGCTGCTCGGCCACGACTTGGAGGTTGAAGAGCGTGCGGATGGTCGTCGTGTCGATGCGGTCGAGCATCTCTTGGAACATGTCGAAGCTCTGCTTCTTGTACTCGACGAGTGGGTCTTTCTGCCCGTAGCCGACGAGCCCGATGCCCTGCTTGAGGTGGTCGATTGAGAGCAGGTGGTCTTTCCACTGCGCGTCGATGATGTTGAGCATGATGATGCGCTCGTAGGTGCGCATCGCCTCGACGCCGACCTGCTCCTCCTTCGCCGCGTACTGCTCCTTCAGACGCGCCCACACCGCCGTCTCGATTTGCTCCGACGTGAGGTGCTCGAAGTCCAGCCCCTCGGCCTCGGCGTCGTAGGCGTAGACGGAGTGAAGCTGAATCTTGTAGGCCTCGACGTCCCAGTCGTCGGGCGCGACGTCGGGGCTGACGAACTGGCGCGTGATGTCCGAGAGCAGGTCGCGCGCGACGCCGCGCTCGCCGACGAGGTAGTCGCGCTGGTCGGGCTCCTCCATCAAGCGGCGGCGCAGGCCGTAGATGGTCTCGCGCTGCTTGTTCATCACGTCGTCGTACTGGAGGAGGTGTTTGCGCGTCTCGAAGTTGCGGGCCTCGACCGACTTCTGCGCCGCCTCGATGCGCTTCGACACCATCTTCGACTCGATGGCGACGCCCTTCTCCATCCCAAGACGCTGCATGAGCGCCTTGACCTTGTCGCCCGCGAAGATGCGCATCAGGTCGTCTTCGAGAGAGAGGAAGAAGCGACTTGAGCCGGGGTCGCCCTGACGTCCGGCGCGGCCACGAAGCTGGTTGTCGATGCGCCGCGACTCGTGACGCTCGGTGCCGAGGATGTGGAGGCCGCCGACCGAGACGACGTCCTTGTGCTCGGCCTCGACGATGCGCTTGGCGCGTTCGAGCGCCTCGGCCATCTGCTCTTCGGTCGCCTCGTCGGGGTCTATCTCGTCGTGCTTGAGGAACTCGCGCGCCATGAACTCGGGGTTTCCGCCCAAGAGGATGTCCGTGCCGCGACCGGCCATGTTGGTCGCAATCGTGACCGAGCCTTTGCGGCCCGCCTGCGCGACGATTTCGGCCTCGCGCTCGTGGTGCTTGGCGTTGAGGACGTTGTGCGGGACTTGCATCTTCTGCAAGCGGCGCGCGATGAGCTCCGAGTTCTCGACCGAGACCGTGCCGACGAGCACCGGCTGGCCCTTCTCGTGTAACTCCTTAATCTCTTCGACGACCGCGTCCCACTTCTCTGGGAGCGTGCGGTAGATGACGTCGGAGTTGTCCTTGCGCACCATCGGCTGGTTGGTCGGGACGACGGCCACGTCGAGCTTGTAGGTCGAATCGAACTCGGCCGCCTCCGTTTCGGCCGTGCCGGTCATGCCCGCGAGTTTTTCGTAGAGGCGGAAGTAGTTTTGCAGCGTGATGGTGGCGAGCGTCTGGTTCTCGCGCTCAATCTTCACGCCCTCTTTCGCCTCGACCGCCTGATGCAAGCCGTCCGACCAGCGTCGGCCCTTCATCAGACGGCCCGTGAACTCGTCGACGATGATGACCTCGCCGTCCTGAATCACGTAGTGGTGGTCGAGACGATAAAGCGTGTGCGCCTTCAAGGCTTGCTCGACGCAGTGGAGCATCTCCATGTTCGACGGGTCGTAGAGGTTGCCGACGCCGAGCAGGCGCTCGGCCTTGTCGACGCCCTCTTCGGTCAGGACGGCCGAGTGCTGCTTCTCGTCGAGGATGTAGTCGCCGGGGCCGGGCTTGCCGTCGTCCTGCATCTCGGCCTTGCGCAGGTGTGGGATGACGGCGTCGGCCTTGTAGTACTTGTCGGTCGCCTCGTCGGACGCGCCCGAGATGATGAGCGGCGTTCTGGCCTCGTCGATGAGAATCGAATCGACCTCGTCGACGATGGCGAAGTGGTGCTCGCGCTGGACGCAGGTCGCGAGGTCGAACTTCATGTTGTCGCGCAGGTAGTCGAAGCCGAACTCGTTGTTCGTGCCGTAGGTGATGTCGGAGGCGTAGGCGTCCTTGCGCTCCCAGTCGTCGAGATCGTTGACGATTGCGCCGACGGTGAGGCCCAAGAATTTGTAGATGCGCCCCATCCACTCGGCGTCGCGCGAGGCGAGGTAGTCGTTGACGGTGACGACGTGGACGCCGCGTCCCGTCAGTGCGTTGAGGTACGCGGGGAGCGTCGCGACGAGCGTCTTGCCTTCGCCCGTTCGCATCTCCGCAATCGTGCCGGAGTGCAAGACCATGCCGCCGATGAGCTGCACGTCGAAGTGGCGCATCCCCGTCGCGCGCACCGACGCCTCGCGGACGACGGCGAACGCCTCGGGCAGAATCTCGTCGAGGATGGCCTTCTGGCGTCGCTTGCGCTCCTCCTTCTCGGTCACGCCCCCGACCGCCTGCGCGATGCGCTCGCGGAAGAGGTCGGTGCGCGCGCGCAGCTCGTCGTCGGAGAGCAGCTTGAGCGCCGGCTCAAGCTCGTTGATGCGCGCGACGAGCGGCTGGAGGCCCTTTATCTGTCGCTGGTTTTTGCTGCCGAAGACCTTGGTCAGAAACTTGTCGATCATTGCTCTAATCCTATTTTGAAAAGGCGGCGCGCTCGCCGCCCTCACGGTTCGCGACGGGGGCGGCGGCTTGCGGTCACGCTACTTCTGAGGGACGCAACCGGAGATTGTACGAGAGCGTGAGACGCGGAGGCAAGCGAGCGGTTTTCGCGGCCGTCGCTCGTCCTCGCGGGCGCGTTTAGTTGGGTGTGATTCGCTGGAGGAGGAGGTTGCCGGCCTGTTCGCGCGGCATCTCAAGCCGCATGACTAACTGCTTGCCGTTGGCCGACAGGCGGACGCTGTTCCACAGGGGAAGCGTCGGCCGCTCTGCGGCCCGTCGGCGGGCCACCAAGAGCATCCCGCCGTAGCCCAACGCCAACTCGTTGGCGCGCTCGGCGGAGTTGACGTCGAGCGCGGCGAAGGCTTCGACGTGCTCAGGGCCGAGGTGGAGGCGCAAGTTGACGTGCCGCGCGTCTTTCGCGAAGACGGAGAGCGCGCGGCTGTCGTTTAAGGCCCGCGCCGTCTCGTCGGCGAATTGCAGGAAGTCCTTGTCGGCCGTGCCGCCGACCCACACGTTCGAGAGGCTTCCGTCCTCGCTTATGTCGGCCTCGACCCTCGCCTCGCCCGTTTCGCCCGAAGACTCTTTGCGCTCAAGTATCTGTTTGAACTTGACGAGGAGTTGCCTGAGCGGCTGCGCGTTGATTTTCTGAGGGCTGGCGGCCGGCGCTGACGAGGACGCCGCCGCGCCGCCGTCCTGCGCGCGCGCGGGCGCGGACGTGGCGGGCAGGAGACTGAGCGCGGCCGCGCCGAGCACGACGAAGCGCACGAGCCTGCGCGGGACGTTGTTAAGTGACGCTCTCATCATCGTCTGAAACGAATGGTCGAAACTGTGCGTCGGCCGCGAGCTTCGTCGGCGACGAGCGCCGAAGACTTGCGAAGGAGACTTTACTTCGGCGTCTCCTTCGGCGCTTCCTGCTGCTGCTGTTGCTGCTTGGCGAGTTGCTTGGCGACGAGTCCGGCCGCCGCCTCGCGCGTCATCTTAAAGTCCATGATGAACATCTCGTCCACCGAGTCGAGCGTGACGCCGTTCCAAAGCTCGCCCTCGTCCGTGCCCTTCCGATTGACGCGCGCGCCCGCGAGCAGCGCGCCGTAGCCGATTGCCATCTCGCGCGCCCGCCCGGCCGACTCGACGTCGCTCACGACGTTGACCGAAAGCTCGTCCTTGTCGAGCTTGAGCTTCATCGTCAGGTGCTTGATGTCGCTGAGGACAAATAGCATCTTGCTGTCGCTTAGGGCCGAGACGAAGTCCTTGGCGAGCTTGTAGAGGTTCGGGTCGGAGGAGGCCGCGCCGGTGATGACCGGGTCGGCGAGCGTGCCGTCGGGGTTGCGGTCGGCCTCGACCGTTATCTCGACGACGCCGTTGAGGTCAATCTGCTTCTCGTCGACCATCTGCTTGCCGGTCTTGAGAAGGTCTGTGAACGGCTGCGTGTTTATCTTGGGCAGCTTCGGCGTTTTGTTGTCGGCCGCGAGCTTCTCGATTTCCTCTTCGGT
The DNA here is from genome assembly GCA_036277175.1 of Pyrinomonadaceae bacterium. Lineage (GTDB taxonomy): Bacteria > Acidobacteriota > Blastocatellia > Pyrinomonadales > Pyrinomonadaceae > DASQDT01. Next base: position 28,655 of record DASUNL010000280.1, read on the forward strand.
CTTCGGCGCGTCGCCGGGCGTCGGCGTCGGCGCGGCGTCCACGTCGGCCACCTCTTCGGGCGTCGCTTCGGGCGTCGGCTCGGGTCTTGTGCGGCCGCGTCGCTGGCGGCCCATGAAGACGGGCGGCGGCGCGGTCTGCACGGTCGCGGCCTCGGAGAGGACGGTCGCCTCGGGCGCGAGCGGCACTTCGCCGGGCGTGAAGTAGTCGGCCGGGTAGTAGAGCTTCTCGTAAGGCTCGGCGATTTTGACGAGCGTGGCGCGCTCGCCGACGACGGTCTTCGTATAGTCCTCCTCGACGAACTCGATGCCGGTTAAGCTCCCGGCCGCGCGCGCCACGGCCCGAAGCGTCGGCACGTAGACGATTGCCACGATGAGCAGCCCGTGGAGCACGACCGAAAGCGCCACGAGGCGCGACAGGCGCGGCCAGCGCGGCGTGCTGTTAACCTCGAAATCGTCGAAAAGCTCTCCCGTCATCGTTTCAGAAAACCCCTCTGCGCCGTCCGAAAACTCCCCGCGTCGCAAAGACTTTAGACGCTGAGCGCCACCCGGAAGTTGCGAAGCGGCGCGTAAAAGTTAGCACCCGCCGGGGTCATTTCACAAAGGGCTTGGGTTAGAATGGCCCGCATGGGACGACAGAGGGGCGGCGGTGGGGG
>DASUNL010000281.1:0-10430 GCA_036277175.1 Pyrinomonadaceae bacterium
GCGGCCTTCCCCCTTTCCACTTCTACCCTTTGGCTTCCTCTTCAGTCGCCGAAGCGTTGGCGGTACTCGCTCGACGTGATGAAGGCTTTGACCATCTCGGCCGCGCGGAAGTCGCCGCCATGGTCGTTGAGCTTGTCGAGCCAGAACGCGAAGCCGACCGCGTCGGGGTCGCGCCTGAGGTATCCGAAGTACTGCATCAGGACGAAGGCGCGGTTGCGATCAGCGATTTTGTACTCCGCGTCTTCGACGATGCGGCGCAGGACAGTCGCCCGCGTCTCCCTGCCCGACGTGAGGCCCGACACGACGTTCTCGACCTCGGTCGGCGAGAGCGACAGCGCGGAGTTCGCGTTCAACAGGTCAACGTACTCGGCCGACGTGAGCGAGCCGTAGATCGCGACGAACTCGGGGCGCATGACGAACTCCTCGAAGAAGGCGCGCTTGTTCTCGGCGAGCACGGCCTCTGCGCCCGGCTGCCCGACGACGTAGCCGCGCCCGATTCGTTGCGCGTCGGGCAGGAACTCGTCGAGCTTGATGAAGGGGTCGTCTTCGACGTGGGCGAAGGCCGCGCGGTGCGCGCGGACGACCGTAAAGCCCGTCTCCTGAAACTCGCCCGAGAGGAAGAAGGCCGCCGAAGTCTCGATGCGCTTCTCCTGACGGCAGCCGACGCTCGTCCCGCACGACTCGATGTTGTTCGTCCAGAAGGCGAGGCCGGCGGCGTCCGGGTCGCGGTTGAGGAAGTCGTGGTAGTGCTGGCAGACGAACGTCTCGGAGTCGTCGATGGCGTTCCCGGCGGGCTCGGTCGCGTCGTCGGTGATGACGAGCGCGGCCGTGCGCCGCGCGCCGAGCGTGAAGCCCGCGCTCGGGTTGCGCAAAGAGAGGATGGCGCGCTCCTCGGCGTTCTCGTCGTGCGAGTCCTCGTTGATGAGGACGGTGAAGGTCTTCGAGGTCTCGTCGGAGTCGAAGACGAGCGTGCCGTAAGAAGCCGTGTAGTCGGAGCGCGACGAGGCCGAGTCGGTCACCGCTAACGCCGAGTCGCTCGTCGCGAAGTCGACCGTCGCCTCGCCCGACGTGTCGCCCGTGCGCGTGACCGTGACCGTCAGCGCGGCGCACTCCTCGGGCGCGGTGTAGGTGTCGGCCGAGAACTCGAACGTGCCGCTCACGGCGACCGACAACTCGACGATGCGCTTGCGAGCGAGGTCTGAGTCGCCGGACGAGCCGTTAAGGAATTTGCCCGCGTGGCGGACGGTGGCCGTCGCGAGTTTGATGGTGTAGACGCGCGAGAAGCCGTCGTCCATCGAGATGAAAGAGGCGTAGGCCGGGCCGCGCACGCCCGGCGCGATGTCGAAGCCGGCGTGGTCGACGGGGAGGCCGGTCTCGTTGAGCGGCCCGTCGATGGCGATGAGTCTCCCGCTGTTCGGCGAGATGGGCGCGCCGCCGGCCGAGCCGAGCCGCGCGAGCAGGGGACGCTCCGAGCAGCACTGGATGCTGTCGAGCAGGTAACTCGTCGCCGAGGACGTGCCCGCCCAGTTGTCGGAGTGGGCCATCGCGACGGGGCTCGGTTCGCGCCCCGCGTGCGGGTCGGAGGGCGGGTAGAAGAGCGGCGTGTGCGTGGCGACGGCCCCGTCGCTCGGCCGCACGTGTAGGTTCTGGGTGCTCGTCGTGATGCGCAGGCGGTCAATGGTCGGGTCGAAGTCCATCCCGGCCTCGCCCGTGAGTGGGAGCGCGGTGGGCGAGACGAGCGTGGCGACGCCGGTCAGGGGGTGAATCGTGTAGAGGTGCGTGACTGAGCCGTCGGAGGTGCGGCCGAGCGCGTAGAGAGCGCCGTTGGCGGGGCGGACGTCGATGTCAGTGACCGTCTCGCCGGGCAGCAGCCCCGTGATGGGGGCTTCGCCGTTGGTCGATTCGATGGAGGACGAGGAGAAGCGCGCCAGCTTCTGCTCGTCGTTGACGGCGTAGAGCGTGAACTGCGGCGGCATGACGGCGATGTCGACGACGAGGCCGGGCGAGGGGAGCGGGCCGATGAGCGTGGCCGCGCCCGTCGCGAGGTTGATGCGGTAGAGGTCGGGGATGATGACGGTCGGGCTGTTGAGCTTTAAGACGGCGTAGGCCGTGCCGCTCACGGGCGCGATGTCCATCCCGCCGTTGGCGGCCGCGAGCACGCCGGTCGGGCCGACCAAGGTGACCTCGCCCGTCGCGGTCGAGATGCGGACGAGCTGGTTGCCGCTGCGCCTGAAGCCGTAGAGCATCGTGTGCGTCGCGCCGTCGAAGTTGTTGTCATAGGCGACGGTGATGATTTCACCGCCCTGTTGGATGGGCGGGTCTTGCCGCGCCGGCGGGTCTGTGAAGAACGGGTCGGGCTGGATGCTCAGACTTTGGCCCGTCGTGCCGACGAGGCGGGCGCGATCCTCGAAGGGGTCGAAGTCGAAGCCGAACTGGTTGCTCGTCGTCGGCTCGACGCCCGGCTGGGTGAATTCGACGACGGGCGTCGCGGCGAAGGTTTCGAGGTTGACAAGGTAGAGTCGGCTGTCGGAGCCGAGCGCATAGAGGCGGCCCGTGGCGGGGCGGAAGTCGATGCCGATGAGCGACGAGGGCGGCCCCGTGATTTCGCCCTGCCGGATGACGACGTTGGGCGTGTTGCTGTCGAAGATGACCAGCTCGCGCGCGTTGCGCAGCGCGACGATGGGGACGGCGTGGGCGGCCGAAGCCGAGGCCAGAACGAACAAGAGGAGGGCGAGCGGCGCGAGCGCGAAGCGGCGCGAGAGAGCGAGAGTCTTCATCATTGTTTCCTTAACTGGGGAGTGGGTTGCGCATGACGGGCCGAGCGCCGACGGGGACGGGCGCGACACTCGGGGAGCAGTTCGGGAGTCTATTTCCGTTCGCGCGAATCTGTCAATCGCGAAGTGCGGATTACGAAATGGTGATTTGAAATCTCAGATTCGAGATTTGAAAGCTGAGATTTAAAACGGCACGCCTCACGTCGTCAACGTGCCCGGTTGGAGGCCCGCGCTGCCTTCGGCGAAGACTACTCCGGCGGCCGCCTCATCCGTCAGGCGCGACCAGCCGCGCGGCGTGTGTTGGAACGTCTCGGTCGAGGAGGGCACAAACGCCGCGCGCTCCGGCTGCCACGACAGCCGCTCGACGTTTAAGTGCGGGTGGTTGACGCGGACGACGTTGAAGGAATTGGTCTCGCCGCGATGTCGCGTCGAGGTCGCCGTGCCCGCCTGTATGACGAGTGCCGAGTGGCCTTCGACCTTGTAGCGTTCGGCCGTCGCGCCGGTGTGCGAGACGTGGAGGTGTCCGGCGAGGAGCGCGTCCGCGCCGCAGCGCGCGAGCGCCGCCATCGCGTGCTCGGCGCGGCCGACCAAGTCTCCGGCGTCGTGCCCCTCGGGCAAATCGAACGGGTGGTGCGTGACGAGAAACTTCGTCACCTCTTCGGCGTAAGGGCAGAGCCGCTCGCCGATGCGCGCGACCTGCCGCTCGTTGACGCGCCCGTCCTTGAAGGTCAGAGAGCGCGCGGTGTTGAGACCTAAGACGACTATCTCGTCGTCCTCGTAGAAGGGTTCGAGGTCTTCGGAGATGTGGCGGCGGTACTTCGAGAGCGGGGCGAGGAAGCGTTCCCAGAAGCGGTAGAGCGGCACGTCGTGGTTGCCGGGGACGACGACCTGCGGGCGCGGGAGCGCGTCGAGAAACTCGCGCGCCCGCTCGAACTGCGAGGCGCGCGCCCTCTGCGTCAAATCGCCCGAGACGGCGACGAGGTCGGGCCGCATGGCGTTGACCGTCTCGACGACCGACGCGACGACGCGCTCGTCCGTGCGGCCGAAATGAAGGTCGGAGAGGTGAACTATCTTTCTCATAACTCAGCAGGGCAATGACGAGTGACGAATAATCATTTACTCATGATGAGAGTAAAGCTGTCTTCAACTCGTCACTTGTCACTCGTCACTCGTCACTTCCTCGGGGACGATGACGCGCAGGGCGAGGGGGCGTATGCGGTAGCGCAGGGGGGTGCGCATGACGGTCACCTCGCCGTCGGTCGCGACTTTCAATCGTCGCGGCCGCCGCGTCTCAATCCAGATTTCCTTCGCCGTCAGGGCGTCGAAGTCTTTGGCCTCGCTGATGCGCCCGACGAGGGCGCGGAGCGCTAAGACGACGAGGCCGAGGCGGCCCGTGCGGTGCGTCACGTAGAGACTGAGCACGCCCTCGTCGAGGCGTCGGCGCGCGCCTATCTGTAGGCCCTCCATCTCGTAGACGTTGTTGCCGACGAAGACGAAGGGCGTGCGCCGCACGAGCGTTCGGCCGTCGGCCGAGAGGCGGACGATGAGAAACGGGTAGCGGCGGAAGACCGCGACGGCCGCGAAGAAAAGGGCCGCCCACTTGCCGCGCCCCAGACGCTCCTGCTGCTTGCGCCGGCTGCGCACGATGCGCGGGTAGATGCCGATGCTCGAATTGTTGACGAAGACGCGGCCGTTGACCTCGCCCACGTCCACCGTCACCGTCCGCCCCTCGGCCGCGACGCGCGCCGCCGCCTCGAAGTCGAGCGGCAGCCCCAAGTCCTTGGCGAAGTGGTTGAACGTCCCGAGCGGGAGGACGCCGAGCCTTCGTTTCGTCCCGGCGACGAGCGAGGCGATTGCGCCAATCGTCCCGTCGCCGCCGCCCGCGACGAGCGCCGCGTCGCCGTCGCGCTCCGAAACGGCCGCGCGCGCCTCAGCGAACGCCTCCGCCCCATCGCGCGCGAGACGGATGCGCGCTTCGAGTCCCGCGTCGCGGAAGAGGGCCGCGAGCGAGTCGCGCGACGGCGCGCCGCCGGACGTGCCGGACGAAGAGTTGACGATGACATCGACCGTTCGGGTCATGACCGGGACGCGCGCGCGGCTACTTGCCGGCCGTGACGTACTCCATCAGGTAGCGGCGCAGCTTGTCGCGGTTCGCCTTGCGGTAGTCCGCGTAGTCTTGCGCGATGCCCTCGTTGGGGCGCGCGAGCAGGATGAAGGCTTCGAGCAGCCCCTCGTCGTGGAGGCGGACGAGCGCGGCGAGTTGCGGGTCGAGCGTCTTAACCTTGCCCTCCTGCTGCTGCTTCTTGACGCTCTCGACGACCATCCGCATCGCATCGGCCTCCTCGCGCAGGCTGTGGCGGTACTCCTTCTCTGCGGGGTACGCGCTCTTAAACTTCTTGTAGTCGTCGGTCGTCCAGACCGCGCGCGACAGGCCGTACATCATCCACGCGGCCGTGCCGTCGTCGGTGTCTTTGCCGAGCGTCTTCGGGTCGATGGTGATGGTCATCTTATTGTCCTTCATCGGCGAGACGGTCGTGCGCGGCTCGATGTTCGGGTGCGAGAGGCGGACGCCGGCGCGGTTGGCCCAGTTGACGAGGCCGTTGCGCCAGACGTAGCCGTCGTAGGGCGAGGCGATGATGGCCTCGACGTATTTTTGTCGCGCCTCTTCGAGTTTGTTTTGCCGGAGGTAGGCGTTGCCCCAGTAGCGGTAGGCCGTCTCGCGGTCGGGGTCGAGCGCGATGGCGCGCGCGTACCACTCGCCGGCCTTGTCGTACTGCTGCTTTTGCAGGAAGACGTCGCCGGCGAAGAGCGGGGCCTCGTAGAGCCGCGCGTCGAGCGCGAGCGCGCGCTCGTAGGCGGCGAGCGCCTCTTCGCCCTTGCCGCCCGCGAACGCCGTCTCGCCCTCGTGCATCGCGCGGTCGGCCTCGGCGTTGGCGGAGAACTGCTTGACCTTCGCGCCGCCGTCGGGCGGGATTTCGGCGAGCACCATCTCGATGATGTCGCTCTGGCCGCCCAACTCCTTGGCGCGCAGCATCGCGGCGCGCGAGCGCACGCGCTCACGCTTGCGCTCGGCCACGTCCTTGAGCGTCTCGGCGCGGACGTAGACGGCGACGCCGAGTCGCTCGTGGACGGCCGGGTCGTTCGGGTACTTCAGCGCGAGCTTTTCGAGTAGCGGGAGCGCCTGCGCGAACTGCCCTTCGGAGAGCAGCCGGAATGCCTCCTCGCGCTCCGGGTCTTGCGGCTGCGCGGTCGAAGCGCCGCCCGCTTGCGCGAGCGCGGGTCGCGCGTCGGCGGCGGCGAGACAGAAGAGCAGGAGCAGGGCCGCGAGGGCGGGCAACAGACGGCGCGGCGCGGGGGGCTGTGGGCGCATAAGATTTCCTTTCGGGGGCTTAAACGGGGATATGGAAAGACTGCGGACTGGAGACGTGTGTGAGTCTATGACCGCGCCCGAGGGCTGTCAATTTATTTGTCATTCGGCGCGCGCGGCCGAAGGGCCGGGGCGGGCGCGCGAAAAGGCGGTCGCGGACACACGCGCGCGTGTCCGCGACCGCCTCAGAGTTCGAGCCGCAAAGACTCTCTAACGTGCTTTAGCGCGGCGAGCCGGACGGGGAGTCGGTCGCCGAGGCGGTCGCGGCCGAAGCCTTGGCCGCCTCCTTTTCGAGCTGCGTACGCTGCGCGACCTCGCGCTGCGTCGAGAGGTCGATGCCGATGAGGTCTTTGAGCTTGCCGAGGATGGCCGGAAGCACCACGGCTTGCGCCGTCTTCGACAACTCGTCGATGGCGCGGTCGCCGAGCGTCGAAAGCTCCTGCTGGAGACGGTCGTAGGCGCGCGTCTCGCGGAAGCGTTCCATGAGGCCCGGCCCCGAAGGCTCGCTCGACGTGATTGAGCCGGGCGAGTCGACGAAGTGCGAGTCCGCGCCCGCGTCGTACTGCGCGGCGGCCGCGAACATCTGCGGCGCGGCGACCGAAGCCGCGCGCGACGCGCCGGCCGCGCCGGCCTCGTAGGTGCGGCCCACGGGCGAAGGCCCGCCCGCCGTGCGCACGCCCGCCAAGCCCTCTTCGGACTGGTAGTCGTACTCGTCCTCGTCGTAGTAATCGTCGTCGTCGCCGCGCGACGCGAACGCGCCGCCGACCGCGTAGCCGACGACTAAGCCGACGCCGAGCGCGCCGACGGAGAACTCGACGGGGCGGCGGCGATACTGCTCGCGCCAGTCGAGCGAGTCGCTGATTGATTCTCTCACCTGCTGGTACTGGGTCACGACTGTCTCCTTGATCTCCGAAACGGTCTGCGAGATGTTCTCGCGCGCCTCCTCCATCCGGCGCTGAAGCTCTTCCTTCGTCGCGTCCGACGGGTCAGCTTCGGCCGTGGTCTCCGTGGCGCGCGCCAGCCCTACATTTCTTTCTTCAGCCATTGCTTATCCTTCCTTATCTCCTCGACGGTTCTCTCGGGCGTCGGGTCGTGTGCCGCCAGCCGGTTCTTCATCACGAGGGCGAGGATGCCCCCGACGATGAGGTAGAGCGCGCCCGTGATGAGAAAGCCGAGCGCGTAGTTGATCCTCTCGTCGAACGAGAACAGGCTGGAGATAAAGAACGCGACGGCGATCTGGACGAGCGCGAAGCCGATGGCCGCAAGCACCGCGCCGACGGCGATGAGCGCCGCGCCGCGCGCGTAGACGGCCGCCTCTTCCTTCAGCTCGACCTTGATGAGGCCGAGCTTGGCGTCAACGAGCGTCATCACGTCGTCGCCGAGACGGCCGACGAGCGCCGGCAGTCCGTCGATCTCTGACTGCGTCGGAGTCCGCGCCGGAAATTCGGACGGCGCAGTCGCGGCGGCCGCAGCGGTATTATTAGCGCGCCTCTCAAGTTCGGCCATCGCCCACCTCCCTCCAGAAACTAAAAAGTTAAAAGTCCGAAGTCCAAAGCCCGAAGCTCAAAGCTTAACGCGGGCGGCACGTAGCATCCGTGCGCTTAGCGGTTCGCGGGCGCGGAGTCCGCGCGCCTCCACACTGGGCGCGCGCGGACTTCCGCACCTCGAAACTTGAACTCCGACCCTTTCCTTTAACGGCGGCTGCCGCGAATCAGGAGGCCGATGATGAAGCCGGCGGCGGCCGAGATGAGCAGGGCCTGACCCGGCTTCTGGCGCGCGTACTCCTTGGCCTCGTCGGCGATCTGCGAGTAGTCCTTGTTGCGCAGGTCGGTAATCTTCTCGCCGACGACCCCGGCCTTGTCGCTGACGTACTCGCGGGCGGACGAAGCGGCGTCGGCAATCTTCTGGCCGTACTGCTGCGCCTGCGCCGCGAGGCCCGTGGCCGCGCCGGTGGCCGCGCCCGCGCCGGTCGAACCCGCGCTGCTGGTCGTCGCGCTCGGGCGCGTCAGGCCGGTCGGCGAGTCGTCGCGCGTCGTGCCTTCGCCGGTCGCGCCCCTGCCCGCGCCGCCGCTGGTCGGGCCGCCGGTGCTCGTCCCCGTGGTGTTCGGATTATCGTTGGTCGGTCTGTTGGCTGACATCTTCTGTTCTCCTTCTCGTTACCGAAATTGTCTCGACTTGCCAGAGGGCGGGGCGTGCCTTGGGCCGCCCGAAATTAGTGCCGTACCCGCGACGGGGGAGCAAACGACGTGCCGACGCGAGAGAGCGAGGCCACACACTCGCCAATTCGCTCGATAGCGCGCGTCGAGAGCGCGCGCCCACTCCCTCAAAACCCTCTGTCTTGTTATGAAAAAGTACGCCAAGGATAGCACAAGGTCGGGAACAATACATAGGAAGGACGGGGGCGGAAGGCGCGAGGCGGAAGGACGCGGGCCGCGCGGAAGTAAGGACGAAGGGCGCGCAGGGGAGGCGTTTGAGGTTCGGAATTTGAGATTCGAGATTTCAAATCTGACATCCCGAAGACTGATTAACGCTCCGTCCGCGCGGCCTGAATTCCTTCCCTGCGCCCCGCTTGACATCATTCAAAGAGTCATGTAAGTAAGTACTTACTTGTGTGGCCGTAGGCGGCCTCGGTCGGAGAGTTTTTCAGGAGTCAGTTAATGAGTAGACAGACAGAAGAGGCGGGGCCCGTCGAAGCCTCGCTCGCGCCGCCCGGCCGGATGGCCGCCGAAGACCGCCGCCGGCAAATCGTGACGGTCGCCATGCGGCTCTTCTCCGAGCGCGGCTTTCGCGGCACGACGACCAAGGAGATCGCGCGCGACGCGGGCGTCTCCGAGGCCATCATCTTCCGCCACTTCGCCACCAAGGAAGACCTCTACCACGCCATCATCGACTGCAAGGCGTGTCACGGCGGGATGGCCGACATGCAGCACCCCGTGGCCGAGTCAGTCCGCCTCGAAGTCGAGGACGCCATGCGTCGCGGCGACGACCGCGCCGTCTTCCGGGGCGTCGCGCTCGCCATGATGCGCCACCACCACAAAGACCCGGACTTCCTACGCCTCCTCCTCTACTCGGCGCTCGAAGGCCACCAGCTCTCGCAGATGTTTTGGGACCTGAACGTGCGCGTCCTCTACGAGTTCCTCGGCTCATACATACGCGAGCGTCAGCGCGCGGGCGCTCTGCGCGAAGTCGACCCGACGGTCGTCGTGCGCGCGTTCACGGGGATGGTCATCCACCACTCCATCACGAGCATCCTGTGGGACACGAAACGCCCGCTCCTCGTCGTCTCGAACGAGGAGGCGGCGCGCGAGTTTACGGAGATCGTGATGAGGGGAATCGAGGCGGGCGGCGCGGGCCGCGAGTCAACGCCGGAGAAACGCAAAGTGGCGCGTCGGCCGTCGCGCCGCGCGCGCAAGTCGAACGAATAGGGGCGTGCGTCCGTACAAAATCTTAAACCCGAAGATGAAAGCCATGTTCTCGCGTCAACAGTTGAAAGCTCTCTCGCTCGCCGCCGTCCTCGCCGCGACGGGCCTCCTAACTTCGGCGTGCGGCTCGCGCGCCGAGGCGAATAAGAAGGCGGGCGCGGAGGCCGAAACGACTCCCGCGAGCGTCGAAGTCTCGACCGCGCCGGCCGTCGTCCGCAACCTGCCGCGCTTCATAGAGGCGACGGGCAGCCTCGCCGCCGACGAGCAGACGGACGTCGCGCCGCAGGTGTCGGGCCGCGTCGTGGCCGTCTCGGTAGACCTCGGCAGCTACGTCCAGCGCGGCCAAGTCCTCGCGCGTCTCGACGACGCGGACGCGCGTCTGCGTGTCGAACAACTCGAAGCGCAGCTCGCGCAGGCGCAATCGGCCGTGCGTCAGGCCGAGGAGCGCATCGGCCTTCGTCCCGGCCAGCGTTTCGACCCGACGCGCGTGGCCGAGGTCGGCGCGGCGCGCTCGGCTCTCGACTTGGCCGAGCGTCAGTTGCGCCGCTACGAAAAACTAATCGAGACGGGCGACGTGTCGCGCTCCGCATACGACCAACAGCGCGCGCAGCGCGACCAGTTGCGCCAGCAGTACGAGGCGGCGCTCGCGCAGGCCAACCAGTCGTTCGCGGGCGTGCAGACGGCGCGTGCGGCGGCCGACGGCGCGCGCGTGCAGCTTGAGCAAGCGCGCAAGGCCGTGCGCGACGTGGTCGTCTACTCGCCGATTAGCGGCTTCGTCGCCGACCGCCCGGCCGACGTGGGCGAGTACGTCGCGACCTCTTCAAAGATTGCGACCGTCGTTCGGACGAACCCCTTGCGGATGCGCAT
>DASUNL010000282.1:0-7580 GCA_036277175.1 Pyrinomonadaceae bacterium
GTCGACGGTGCGGTACTTGTCCGGCTCGAACAGCCCCATCAACGCGCCCTCGACGGCCGACGACGCCGCGCGCTCGGCCTCCGTGCCCTCGGGCGCGCGAGGGATTATGCCCACGGATTTGACGCTGCGCGCGCGCAGGAATCTGACGGCCGTGCCGGCGGCCTTCGCAATCTGGCCGAGCTGGTAGTCGTCGCGCTCGCCCGCGCCCACGAGCAGGAGGCGTCGCCCGTTCCCCATCTCCGTGCCTGAGAGATGTATGTAAGCGGTCTCGCCCTCCTTGCCCTTCAGCTCCTCGGATTCGAGGACGGCGCGGACGACGCCGCCCGTCATCTCGTCGAGTTCTTTCAAAAGACCTTCGTCGGCCTTCTCGTCTTTAAAGACCGGGACGGCGAGCGCCTGCACGTCGGCCTCGGCGTACCCGCTAACGGTTTGAATGTCCATGTAGAATTCCCTCTCCTCTAATCGTCTTTGCGCGCGTTCTTCATGCGCGCGCGCGTCTCGCGCTCGATGGTGCGCCGCATCTCGGTCTCTCGCTTGTCGTATAACTTTTTACCACGCGCGACGCCGATTTCAAATTTGACGCGCCCCCCCTTGAGGTAGACGCGCGTGACGACGAGCGTCATGCCCTTCGTCGTCGCCTCCTTCTCAAGCCGGTCGATTTCGCGCCGATGAAGCAGAAGCTTGCGCGTCCTGACGGGGTCGTGGTTGAGCCGATTGCCGAACGAGTAGGGCGAGATGTGCGCGTTGAAGAGCCACGCCTCGCCGTCGCGCACGGCGACGTAGGACTCCTTGAGCTGTATCTGCCCGGCTCGCACGCTCTTGACCTCCGTGCCGACGAGCATCGCCCCGGCCTCGTAGCGTTCGAGGACGTGGTACTCGTGCAGCGCGGCGCGGTTCGTCACGATGACCTTCTCTTCACTCGTCAAACTATTCCCATCCCTTCAAACTCGCCCTTGAGCGGACGCGACATCAGCGCGTCGGCCGCGTCGCGCGCCGCCTTGCCTTCGTAGAGGACGGCGTGAACCTCGTTCGTGATGGGCATCTCGACGCCCGTGCGCTCGGCCAGAAGCTTGACGGCGCGCGTCGTGCGCACGCCCTCGGCCACTTCCTTCATCCCGGCCAACACGTCGGCGAGCGCGCGGCCGCGCCCGAGTTCCTGACCGACGAAGCGGTTGCGCGAGAGCCCGCCCGTGCAGGTCAGGACGAGGTCGCCGAGTCCCGCAAGTCCCATCAAAGTCTCCGCGCGCGCGCCGTGCTTTAGGGCGAGCCGCGTCATCTCGGCGAGGCCGCGCGTGATGAGCGCGGCGACGCTGTTCGTCCCGAAACCGAGTCCCGCGACCATCCCAGAGGCAATCGCCATCACGTTCTTGAGCGAGCCGCCCAGCTCCGTCCCCGCCACGTCCGCGTTCGTGTAGACGCGGAAGCTCTGCACGCTCAGGGCCGTCTGCACGCGACGCGCAAGCTCCTCGTCTTCGCTCGCGGCGACGACGGCCGTCGGGTGTCCGGCCGCCACTTCCTGCGCGAACGAAGGCCCGGAGAGGCAGACGAAGCGCGGGCGCGCGACGAACGGCGAGAGCACGTCCGTCGTAATTTCGGAGACGCGGCGGCCCGTCTCGATTTCAATCCCCTTCGTCGCGCTGACGAAAATCATCTCGGCGCGCGCGGCCCGCGAGACGCGACCAAGCAGCTCGCGCGTCGCGTGCGACGGCGCGGCCAGCACGACGAGCTCAGCGCCTTCGAGTGCGCCTTCAACCTCCGTCGTCGCGCTCACGCGCGCGGGCAGCTCGTGCCCCGCCAGATACTTCGAGTTCTCTCGGCGCGCGTTTATCTCGTCGGCCACTTCCCGTCCGCGCGACCAGACGCGCACCTCGTGTCCGGCGCGCCCCGCCACGAGGGCCAACGCCGTCCCCCAACCGCCCGCGCCCATCACCGCGACACGACTCATAAAACAGTGACGAGTGAAGAGTGACGAGTGGCGAGCAAGAAGTTTTTTAACTTGTCACTCGTCACTCGTCACTCGTCACTTCAGTTTGCTTTCCGTCCCCTTGAGCAGCCGGCCAATGTTGGCGCGGTGCATGACGACGACGAGCGCGCCGCCGACGAGCGCCGTCGCGACGAGCGGCGCGCGCACGTCAGCATCGCGCCGGTAAAGCTCGTCGAGCCAGATGCACAGTGGCAAAAGCGCGGCCGCCGTCACCGAGCCGAGCGAGACGTAGCGCGTCGCCCACACGACGGCGACGAAGACCACGCCGACGCAGAGCACCGCCAGAGGCGCGAGGCTCAGGAAGACGCCAAGCCCTGTCGCCACGCCCTTCCCGCCGCGAAAGTTGAGCCACACGGGGAAGACGTGTCCGGCGACGCAGGCAATCGCGGCGGCCGCGACCCACCAGTTGACGCCGAAGTCGTCCGTCAAAAGATAGCGCGCTAGAAGTACGGCCAACGCGCCTTTCGCGGCGTCGAGCGCGAGCGTCAGGACTCCCGCCCCGCGCCCCGCGCGCCGCGTCACGTTCGTCGCCCCCGTCCCGCCCGAACCCGTCTCGCGTACGTCGCCCCCGCCCGTAGCGCGCACGACGAGATAACCGAACGGTATCGAGCCGAGCAGGTACGCGACGAGAATGACAAGGAAGTTCGTCATGCCGAAGTTCCGCGAACGGCGGGGGAGGTTCGTCAGCGTGAACGGCGAATATAACAAGCCCGAGGAAGGCGCGACAAGGAATCGCGGGCCGAACGAAAAGCGCGGGCGCTGCCAAAGGCCTTCGTCAAATCAGACGGCGGCGGAGGAGGTCGAGTGCGGCTTGCGAGGCGCGCCAGCGTATGAGGTGGCGGTCGCCGGGGAGCATGAGTCGGCGGTGCTCGGTGTGCGCGTCGTCGGAGAGCGCGATGTAGACGAGGCCGACGGGCTTCTCTTCGCTGCCGCCGCCGGGGCCCGCGATGCCCGTCACGGCAAGTCCGAAATCCGTCTCGGCGCGTAGGCGCGCGCCCTCGGCCATCGCCTCGGCCACCTCCGCGCTCACCGCGCCGTACTCCGCGATTAAATCCATCGGGACGCCGAGCAGACGCACCTTCGCCTCGTTCGAGTAGGTGACAAGCCCTTCCATGAAGTAGGTCGAAGAGCCGGGGACTTCCGTCAGACGCTCAGAGATGAGTCCGCCCGTGCAGCTCTCGGCGACGGCGAGCGTAAATCCCGCGACGGCGAGTCGAAGTCCGACGACTTCCTCCATCGTCTCGCCGCGAAACGCGAAGATTGAATGGCCGAGTCGCTCCTCTATCTGCCCGGCCAAGCCGTCGAGCAGAAGCTCCGCGTCCTTCTCGGTCTTGCCCTGCGCGGTCAAGTGGATTTCGATTTCGCTGCGGTTGAAGAGGATGGTCGTCTGCGGGTTCTTGTACTGCGTGTAGACGGGCGCGATGCGCTCATCGACGGCCGACTCGCCCATTCCCGCGACACGCATCACGCGGCGCGCGACTCGCACGTCGCCTGCCTTTGACGCGAGCCTCGGCATCACGAGTCCGTCGAACATCGGGCGCATCTCGCGCGGCGGGCCGGGGAGCAGGACGACGGCGCGGCCTTCGTGCTCGATGAACATGCCGGGGGCCGTGCCGTTCGGGTTGTCGAGCGGCTCCGCGCCCTCGATGACCATCGCCTGCCGGGCGTTTATCTCCGGCATCTTGCGCCCCCAGTTGGTGAACTTCGCGCGGATGTCGTCGAGCACGCGGTCGTCGAAGATGAGGCGGCGGCCCATGGCGCGCGCGGCGATCTTGCGCGTGATGTCGTCTTCTGTCGGCCCGAGTCCGCCCGTCGTGATGACGACGCGCGAGCGGCGCAAAGCGTCTTTGATTGCTTCTTCGAGACGCGCGTCGTCGTCGCCGACGATGGTCTTGAGCTTGACCTCGATGCCGAGTCCGTTGAGGCGCTCGGTGAGCCAGAGCGAGTTGGTGTCCGTCCGGTCGGGCGTCAGAAGCTCCGAGCCGATGGCGATGATTTCGGCGGTAATCATGAAATGAGAGAAGACTCTGTTCTGCTTGGCGATGGGCCGCGCTTGCGCTTTTAGCGGTGCGCGGGCTGGCCGCCCGTGCCGTAGACCTCGACCTCCCTGACCCACATCACGAAGGGGCGGTTGGTCGGCCCCTGCTGACCCTCTTGAAAGAGTCGCAGTCCCCTCGTCTCGACGGGCGCGAAGTCGAACGCGGCGCGGTCGAAGTTCGCGCCCGGCTCAAGCTCCGCGATTCTTTTCCACTCGCCGCCGTCGAGCGCCTGCAACTGGACGCGGCGCGAAGGCATGTAGCGGTCGCGGTCGAAGCCCCAATAGACGTAGACGGTCGTGACGCGCGCCGGGCGCTCGAAGTCTAAACGAATCCAATGCGGGGCGGAAGTTTCCGCCGAGACCCAGTTGCCTTGGTTGTATCGCATGCGCCCTATCTGTCGAACGTCCGTGACGCCGTCGGCGAGCGGGCGCGTGTCGTAGCCGTCGTAACTCGAATCGACCGAGACGCGCGAAGGCTTTAGCAGCGCGGCGTCCGCGCCGGGCGCGGCGTTCGCGTTCCGCGTCGCGCCCGGCGTCGGGGTCGCGACGTTCGTTGAAGGAAGCGAGACGTTCCCGGCCTCGCCTCCGACTCCCGTCTGCGGCGCGACGGCGCGGCGGACGAAGAAGATGAGCGCGGCCGTGAGCAGGCCGGCGGCGAGGATGACGACGACGGCCCAGTGGCCGCGCGAGCCGAAGCGGCGCGTCGTCCGTCCGCTCAACAGGTCGCGGGTCGCGGGCGAGGCCGAGAGGTCGAGGCCGCAGGCGCGGCAGCGCGTCTCGCCCTCGCCGACCTCCGCGCCGCACGACTCGCAAATGTGCGCGCCGATGGGCTGCGTCGTGTAGGTGTCGCGCGCGACCTCGGCCGTGACGCCCGTGATGCGCCCCGTGTCGTCCGACTCGCGCCCCCTGACGCGCCCCGGCGCGAACTTCTCATCGAGGTCGCCGGTGTCGCGCCCGCGCGCGCGACGCACCGAGCGCAGGAACTCGACGGCCGAAGAGAAGCGGTGCTCCGGCTTCTTTTCGAGCGCGCACAAGATGGACGCCTCTATCTCGGGCGAGAGCGAAGGGTTCAACTCCGTCGGCCGTCGCGGCGGACGCTCGGCGTGCGCGCGCAGGATTTCCGTCCGCGTCATTCGCTTGCCGCCCGGCCCGTCGCCGAAGGGGAGCGCGCCCGTCAGCATCTCGTAGAGGATGACGCCCAAAGAGTAGATGTCGGCGCGCTGGTCGACGTGCTCGCCCTCGGCCTGTTCGGGCGAGACGTAGTGCGGCGAGCCGTAGGCGAGTCCCGACGTGTCGAAGGAATTGTCGACGCCGCCGACGAGTTTGACGATGCCGAAGTCGGTAATCTTGACGCGGTCGTCGCGGCCGACGAGGATGTTGGCGGGCTTTAAGTCGCGGTGGATGATGCCGCGCCGCTCGGCCCCGCTCTCGTCGCGGTAGTTGAAGTTGTGCGCGTAGGCGACCGCTTCGAGTATCTGCTCGAAGAGGTCGAGCGCGCGCTCAAGCGGAAGCGGGCGGCCCTCGCGCGCGTCTAAAAGCTCGGCCAGTGAACGCCCCTCGACCAGCTCCATGATGATGTGGTAGGTGTGCGCGCCGACGACGTAGTCGAAGATTTTGACGATGGACGGGTGGTCGAGCTGCGACTGGATGTAGGCCTCGCGCTCGAAGCGGTGGCGCAGGCGGCGCAGGTCGCGCGTGGTGCGCGCGTCGATGGACTTAATCGCCACCACGCGCGGCAGCGTCGTGTGCCGCCCGCGATAGACGACGCCCATCCCCCCGCGCCCGATGCGCTCTTCGAGGACGTAGTTTCCGACCTTCGTCTCAGAGTTCATCCCTACAAACGCGCGCCGCGATGGGGCGACGCAAGACCGCGCGCTCGACAGCGGTGACGAAATTTAGAGCCCGCGCGTGCGGGCATGCGGAGGCCGCGCGAAGGGTCGTGAGGGCGCGGCGGCTCGCCCCGGAAAAAGATTGAGACGCGGCTGTCGGAAGTGACCGTCGCCGCGCCTCACGCACGTTCCCGTCGTCCCTTCAGGCAGTCTTCTTCTCTTCCTCGTAAACGTCTCGCAGGACATCGGCGATGGGCGGCGGCGGCGCGTGGCCCTGCCCCTGCCCCGCCCGCGCGCCCGAGACCGGCGAGAGCCCGCCGGAGAACTCCCGCGAAGCGTGCGTCCCGGCGTCGGCGAGCGCGGGCCGAGTCGCCACGGCCCCGACGCGCGCGCGGGCGTCGGCCAGAAGTTGTTCGGCGCGCGAGCGGCGCATCCGTTCGAGACTTCTGATGGCCGACATCGTGACGGGCGCTTCGGTCGGCTCGCGCTCGATGCGGCGCAAGACCTGCACGTAGCGTTTCAGCTCGGGCGAGTAGGTGGCGCGGCGCGACTCGTCGCCGTGCTCGCCTTCGAGAAGATAGGCGAGGTGCTCGGCGGCCGCCTCCGTGTCGCCCGCGCGCTGGTAGAGCGCGCCGAGCGCGTAGTAGACGAGCGGCGGCGGGTCGCTCATCAGGTGCAAGACTTGCTCGCCGTCCTTGATGACCGAATCTATCTCGAACCCGAACCAGCGTTTCTCGTCGTCGCGCAGGATTTCGTTGGCCGCGATGTAGAAGTCGAAGATGTTTTTAACGTCCTGCTGCTCGGAGCGTTGGACGGCGCGCCAGACGAAGTAGACGACCGTGGCGAAGAACGCGATGACGGTGAGCGGGATGCCCATCACGCTCAGCATCGCCATGATGACGAGTATCGCCACCAGCCTCTGCGCCGTCTCCTGCCCCTTTGTCGCCATAAGAACTTCTCGAACGCAAACTTTAGGACTCGCCCGCTATCCTCGCGCGGACGGCCGCGCCCGCCTCCGTCGTCGAGAGCGTGCCGCCGAGGTCGCGCGTCGTCTCGCCCTCCGCGACGCACGCGGCGACCGCGCGTTCGACCGCGCGCGCCGCCCCGTCGTGGCCGAGGTATTCTAACATCAACGCCGAACTGATAATAGCTCCGGCCGGATTGGCTATCCCCTTGCCCGCGAGCGGCGGCGCGCTGCCGTGGACAGGCTCGAACAGAGAGACGCGGCCCGGATGGATGTTGCCCGAGGCGGCGAGGCCCAAGCCCCCCTGCAAGGCCGCGCCGAGGTCTGTCAGGATGTCGCCGAAGAGATTGTTCGTCACAATCACGTCGAACTGTGCGGGGTTTAAGACCATGTGCATCGCCGTCGCGTCGACGTACTGATGATTCGCTTCGATGCCGGGATAGCTCTCGGCCGTCTCACGAAAGACGCGCTGCCAGAGGTCGCCGCCGAAGCGTTGGACGTTCGACTTGTCGCACATCGTCACGCGCTTACGCCCGCGCGCGAGCGCGTACTCGAAGGCGGCGACGATGATGCGCTCGACGCCCCGGCGCGTGTTCAGCTCTTCCTGCGTCGCGATTTCGTCGTCCGTCCCGCGCTTCAGGAAACCGCCCGCGCCGCAGTAAGCGCCCTCGGTGTTCTCGCGGAAGACGACGAAGTCGATGTCCTCGACGCCGCGGTCGCGCAAAGGCGTGAGGCGCGGGTGGAGCAGGCGCACGGGCCGCATGT
>DASUNL010000283.1:0-3690 GCA_036277175.1 Pyrinomonadaceae bacterium
TCCTGTTGCAGTACGCGCTGGCCGTCTTCGCGTGGGTCTTTCCCGAAGACAACCCCGTGCCGTGGCGGCGCGCGGCCGTTCTGTTCGCGCCCGGCGCGGTGCTCGCCCCGGCGGCCTTCGCGGGTCTGCTCTGGGACGAAGTCGGCTTTCGCGGCGACGCCTTCCGCATCAACCTGACGCCGCTTGCCTACGCCTTCGGCGTCTACGTCTACGCCGTCTTCGCCTACGCCTTCGCCGTTCTCTACCGCAAGTACCGACGCTACCGAGGCACTCTGTGGGGACGCCAGCTCGGCGCGATTCTTTGCGCGCTCGTCATCACGGCCGTCCTGAAGACGGCGGCCAACGTCGCGCTCCCGCTCGCGGGCGACTACCGTCTGCTGCCCGTCGGCTCGGTCTTCGTCCTCGCGGGCGTCGTCGTCTACGCCTACGCCATCACGAGCTTCAAGCTCTTCTCTCTGCAATCGGCGCTCGACCAGTTCCGCCTCTTCCCCATCGCCTACAAGGTCGCGCTCGCGATTGCGGGCGTCGCCGTCGCGAGCTTCGCGCTCTTGCAAGTGCCGATTGTCTGGTGGAGCTTCGCGGCGCAGACCGAAGAGGCTTGGCGTCGTTATTTGGTCTTCAGCGTCATCTCAGCCTTACTGCCGAACCTCATCCTCGTCGCGCTCGTCATACGCATCATCTCGCGCCCGCTCAGACGACTGACCGAGGCGGCCGTCGACGTGGCGGGCGGCGCTTACGGCGCGCAGGTCAACCTGCAAAGTAACGACGAGGTCGGCTTACTCGCCGCCTCGTTTAACGAGATGAGCCGCAAGATGGCCGACGACATCGAGCGTCTGCGCGCGATGAGCGAGCAGATGGTGCGCGCCGAGAAGCTGGCCGCGACGGGCACGCTCGCCGCCGGAGTCGCGCACGAGGTCAACAACCCTCTGGCCTCCATCTCGTCGCTCATTCAAATCCTCCAGTCGCAAACCTTGACGCCCGAACGCGAGCCGGAGGCGCGCGAGATGCTGCGCCTCGTCCAGACGCAGGTCGAGCGCATCACGCGCGTCCTGCGCGACATGACGGAGTTTGCGCGCGCGCGAACTACGGAGCGCGCTTCCGTGGACGTGCGCCGCGTCGTCGAGGCGGCCGTCCGCCTCGCGAGCTTCGACAAAAGTTTCAAGCGGCTCGAACTCGCGACCGACTTCGACCCGCGCGCCCCGCGCGTCCTCGCCGACGCCGACCAACTCCAACAGGTCTTCCTCAATCTTCTTTTGAACGCGCGCGACGCCACACCCGAGGGCGGGCGCGTCGAGGTGCGCACGCGCCTCGAAGAGACTGGCGGAAGTGATGAAGCGAGCCGTCGCGCGGTCGTCGTCGAGGTCGCCGACACGGGCTGCGGCATCGCGCCCGAAACCCTGCCGCGCGTCTTCGACCCGTTCTACTCGACGAAGCCGACGGGCACAGGGCTAGGACTCGCCGTCTGCTACGGCATCGTCACCGCGCACGGCGGGCGCATCGAGGCCGCGCCACGAAACGGACGCGGGACAATCGTCCGCGTGACTTTGCCCGCCGCCGAAGACGTTGCGACGGCCGCCGCGCCGGACGCCGCACCGGCAGCGACGAGATGAAAAGTGACGAGATGAACACGACTACGAACACGACGAGGCCGCTCGTTCTCATCGCCGAAGACGAAGAGCTGATGCGCACGATTCTGGTGCGCCTGTTGGAGGAGTCGGGCTACCGCGTCGCGGCCGCCGCGAGCGCCGAGGAGGCGCTCGAAGTCTTCGCCGCCGAGGACGTGTCGGTGACGCTCACGGACATACGCATGTCAGGCATGGACGGCCTCACGCTCCTCGACCGCATCAAGGACATCGACGCGGACGCGCTCGTCGTCGTGATGACGGCTTACTCGTCGGTCGATTCGGCCGTCGCCGCTTTGCGCAAAGGCGCATACGACTACGTCACCAAGCCCTTCGTCAACGAAGACCTCTTGCAGTCGGTGCGTAACGCCCTGCGTCAGCGCGAGCTGTTCCGCGAGAACCGCGCGCTCCGGCGCGAGCTCGACCGTCGTTACAGCTTCTCGGAAATCATCGGCACGTCCGACGCGCTGCAACAGGTCTTCCGCCTCGTCGAGAAGGTCGCGGCGACGAACACCAACATCCTGATTCAGGGCGAGTCGGGGACGGGCAAGGAGTTGATTGCGCGCGCCATTCATCACAACAGCCCGCGCGCCGAGCGGCCGTTCGTCGCCATCAACTGCGGCGCGCTGCCCGAAACACTTTTAGAGTCGGAGCTGTTCGGCCACACGAAGGGCGCGTTCACGGGCGCGGTCGCCGCGCGTGCGGGACTCCTGCGCTCGGCCGAGGGCGGGACGGTCTTCTTGGACGAGATAGGCGAGATTTCACCGGCGACGCAAGTGCGGCTTCTGCGCGCCGTGCAGGAGCACGAGGTGACGCCGGTCGGCTCATCCGCCCCCGTGCGCTTCGACTCGCGCATCATCTGCGCCACGAACCGCGACCTCGAACGCGAAGTCACAGAGGGGCGCTTCCGCGAAGACTTGTTTTATCGTCTGAACGTCATCGAGGTACACCTGCCGCCCCTGCGCGAGCGGCGCGAGGACGTGCCTTTGCTCGTCCGCCACTTCATCAAGCGCACGGCCGTCGAGCAGGGGCAGACGGAGAAGGCCGTCTCGGCGGACGCGATGGCCGCGCTGATTAACTACGCATGGCCGGGCAACGTCCGCGAGTTGCAGAACGCGGTCGAGCGCGCCTTCACCCTGAGCGGCGAGGGCATCGACACCGAGAGTCTCCCGCCGCGCGTGCGTGAGGCGTCGGGCGGACACCAGACGATGCGCGACCCCGACGGCCTGCGGCCCACGCTCGAAGAGGTCGAGCGTCGCCACATCCTCGAAACGCTCGCCTCGGTCAATCAAGACAAGGCCCGCGCCGCCAACATCCTCGGCATCGACCTCTCGACCCTCTACCGCAAACTCAAACGCTACGGCGCGCTCTGAAACTCGTTGACACCCGCCGCCGAGCGCGCCTAAGATTCGCGGGTAGCCGCACGCGCAAGCTCTTTCGCCGCCCGTCACTCTGCCGACAGAGGCCCGCGCCCTCAAACTCGCTCGGCCGGCCTCTCAGGACTAACATGAAGCTCGCCGCCTCTTCGGGGACACCTTTCGCCTCTCTCCTGCTCTCGCTCTCGCTACTGCCTCTCGGCATCCTCCTGCGCGCGAGCGCGCTGCGGGACGAGGCGCAGGACATCCCCGCACGCGCGGCGCAGGCCGAAGTCACGCGGCCGTCGCCGCCCGAAAAGGACTATGCGTTCGTCGTCGGCGTCGGCAGATACGCGGAGGGCTGGCCCACCTTCCCCGACGCGGAGAGCGGCGTCCGTGAGGTCGGCGCGGCCCTGCGCCGCCTCGGCTTCAAGGTCAAACTCTTAGTCAACCCGAAGAGGTCGGAGCTGCTCAAGGGGTTTCAGCGTTTCCTTGACGACGTGCAAAGTAAGGGCGGCCGTGCCGTGGTCTACTTCGCCGGGCACGAGTTCGTTCTCAACCCGCCGAACGAAACGCCGAGGACGTACCTCGTGCTGCCGAAGACGCCGTCGCCGCACCTACTCATGGGGAGTCCGGGCGATGCGAAGGCGCGTCTTGACGTGTCGGCCGTCAATTACGAGGAGATTGTCCCCGCGCTCGAACGCATCAAGGGT
>DASUNL010000284.1:0-9660 GCA_036277175.1 Pyrinomonadaceae bacterium
CCATTGAGGGGACGGGCCTCTTTCCCCCGCGCGGAGCGCCGCGCGTCCTCTGGCTCGGAGTCAAAGACGACTCGGGCGGGCTCGCGCGCTTGCATCAACGACTCGAAGACGAGTGCGAGGCCACGGGCTTCCCGCGCGAGACGCGAGCCTTCAACCCGCACCTGACCATCGCCCGTCTGAGAAACCCCGAAGGCGTCCGCCCGCTCGCCTCGCTCCACACCACGACCGAATTCACGAGCCGCCCCTTCGACGTTCGCGAGTTCGTCCTGATGCGAAGCCAGCTCGGCCCCGGCGGCTCGCGCTACACCGCGCTCTCACACCACCCGCTCAACTCAAATCTCAAATCCTCAACTTTGAAATCTGAAATCTGAAATCTGAAATCTGAGATTTGAGATTTGAGTTTAAGAGCTTGGGAGCTGACGCGGGCGCGGCGGGCGCTGCTCTTCTTCTTTGCGCCGCTCGCCCGTCTCGGACAGCATCTCCTTTATCGCGCCGACGCTCGACAACATGCTCGACGTCTCGACCGGCATGAAGATGACCTTCGAGTTGTTCGTGCGCGTCATGTCCCTGAGACTCTCGATGTAGCGCGTCGTGATGAGATATTGCGCCGGGTCGCCCGACCCGATTGCGCCGCCTATCTGCGCGATGGCTTCGGCCTCGGCCTCGGCCGCGCGCAGACGCGCCTGCGCCGCGCCCTCCGCCTGAAGGATGGCCGACTGCTTCTCGCCCTCGGCGCGCATCACGGCCGACTGCTTCTCGCCCTCGGCGCGCGTAATCGCCGCCTGCCGCTCGCCCTCGGCCTGCAACACGAGCGCGCGCCGGTTGCGCTCGGCCGTCATCTGCTTCTCCATCGTCACGCGCACGTCCTCGGGCGGCGTGATGTTCTTCACGTCCACGCGCGTCACCTTCACGCCCCACTTGTCGGTCGCCTCGTCCAAGATGACGCGCAGCTTCGTGTTGATTTGGTCGCGCGAAGAGAGCGTGTGATCCAAGTCCATGTCGCCCATCACGGCGCGCATGCCGGTGATGGTCAACTGCACGATGCCGCCGATTAAATCCGTCACTTCGTAGACGGCCTTGATGGGGTCTGTAATCTGCCAGTAGACGACCGAGTCGACGTGGATGGTGACGTTGTCGCGCGTAATCACCGGCTGCGGCGGGAGGTCGATGTACTGCTCGCGCAGGTCAATCGAGGAGAGGCCGGGCCGCACGTTCGTCCAGTAGACGCCGCGCGGCTTGTCGAGGAACGGGACGATGATGTTGAGCCCGCTCGTCGCGACGCGGCTGAAGCGACCCAGACGCTCGATGAGCATGACGGTCGCCTGCGGCACAATTTTAATTGTCTTAGCCGCGACGACGAGCGCGGAGATGCCGAGGAAGACGAGAAAGAGCAAGAATAAGAATTCCATCATTGACCTCCGGGGGAGTTTTGCGCCGACGCTTCCGCGAAGCGCCCGACGCCTGACAAATTGAAAGACGCCCTCAGACTATACCGAACTCTCCGCCGCCTTTGAAAGATTTTCCGCGACGCCGCGCCATCCGCCCGAAGCCTCTTCGACGATGAGCGCCGCCGCGAAGACTTTATCCAAAGCTTCCGGGTGTCCCGCGACCTGCACACCCAAGGGCAAGCCTTCCGGCGAGACGCCGACGGGGACGCACACCGCCGGGAGGTCGAAGACGTTGAAAGCTTGCGCGTAACTGAACGCGCGAAACGCCCCCATCTCCCTCCCCTCCACTTCGATTTTCCTTCCCGCGTCATGACGAAGCGCGGGCACGGCTCCCACGGGACAGACGATGACCGGCGTCTCCTCCAACCAACGCAAAAGCTCCGCGCGCAAAGCGTCGCGCGTCCGCCACGCCTCGTCTTGCGCGTCTTCGGTCGCGGGCAACGGGCGTTCGAGAACTGCGCGCGCGGCTCGTCCCGCCAACTCCTCGCGCCCCGCATATAGGCGGCCGACGAACTCGCGTGTCGCACTTGAGAATAGAGCTAACCAAAGCTCCGTCGCGCGCCCGACATGCGGCGGCGTCTCCTCCGAGACATTCATCCCTACTGCGTCGAGCGCCCGCGCCGCAACCTCGACCGACGCGCGCGTCTCCTTCGTCACCTGAGTCGCGCCGTCGAACATGTAGAACGCGGCGCGCACCACGCGCAGTCCGCGCTCGACGACTTCCAGCCCGCCCTTTTCCAACTGCTCGCGAACGCGCGACGCCGCGACGCCTTCACCTAAAACCGAGTCGAGCAGAATCACATCTTCGACCGTGCGCGCGATTGCCCCTGCGCTCGCGCCGCGCGAGAAGGGCGGCTCGAAGGGCGGGAGGTGTCCGACGCTCGCGCGCTCGCCGAAGGCCGTCGGCCGAAACGACGCGACGCCGCAGAAGTGCGCGGGGATGCGTAGCGAGCCGACGAGGTCGCTGCCCAAACTCGCGGCCGTAAGACACGCCGCGACGGCCGCCGCGCAACCGCCCGACGAACCGCCCGGCGTGCGCTCGAAGTCGAATGGGTTGTTCGTCCGTCCGAAGACCATGTTGTCGGCCGTGTAGTCGAGCGCAAGCTCCGCCGCGTTCGTCTTGCCGATGATGACTGCGCCGCTCTCGCGAAGACGCGCGACTGCCTCCGCGTCATGCGCGGGCACGTGCTCCGCGAAGAGTCGCGAGCCGAATGTCGTCCTCAGCCCCGCCGTCTCGAAAGTATCTTTAACGGTCACGGGCACGCCCGCGAGCGCGCCCGCGTCATCTCCGCGCGTGAGTCGAGTCTCGACTTCCCTCGCCCGCTCAATCGCGTCGGGCGCGAGCGTGACGACCGCGTTCAGGAGCGGGTTCAGCTTCTCGATTCGTCGAAGGTAAGCCGCGACGACCTCGACGGGCGAAACCTCCCGCCGCCTGATGAGTGCGGCGAGACGCGAAGCGGAAAGTCTTGTCAGCTCTTCAGACAGACGCTTCGTCCTCCGCGAGTCGGCCCTCGCGCGCCGCCGCGAGAAAGCCCTCGACCTCGGCGCGCGAACGCAGGTGGTACACCTTCTTCTCGTGCGCATGCTCTTCGAGCATACGCAGAACCCTCGGCCGCGTGCGCGTCTGGTAATTCCAGACCCACAGCAGGAACTTGAAATCGAAACGCTCGTCGCAACCCTCGGCCATGTCGGGCCGACGCCCGCGCCTGTACGTCAAGACTCGCTTGACGATGCGCCACACGCAGAGCGCGCGCGGCAGGTCGAGGAAGATGACCGTGTCGCAAGCGGCGAGTCGCACGTCGAGCGTGCCCGAATAGTTCCCGTCCATCAACCACGAGTCGCGCGCAATCAGCTCGCCGACCTTGCGCCGCCACTCGTCCTTCGGCGGCTCGGCCCAGCCCGCGCCCCAATGCTCGACGTCGAGGTGGATGACCTCCAGACCGACGAGCGGCCCGAGCCTGCGCGCGAACGTGGACTTGCCCGAACCGCCCGAACCGATGACCAAGACCTTACGCACCCTTCTGCGACGCGCCCCCTTTCTCTCCACGCACGCGCGACTTCCCCTCCGACGCCCCGTCGCGCTCGCGGCTCACAAGCAGTTCGAGGAACTTGCGCGCAGCCGTGTTGAGCGTGCGGTCGCTGCGATAGATGACGCCGACCGTGCGTGTCCACTCGGCTTCGGCCAACTGCACGACGGCGAGTTGTCCCGTCCGCGCTTCGTCCGTCACCGAGAGACGCGGCACGATGCCGAGGCCGATGCCGACTTCGACGGCGCGCTTAATCGTCTCGATGTTGTCGAACTCGGCGGCGCGCCGGACTGTGACGCCGTGCGCGCGCAGAATTTTGTCGGTCGCGCGGCGCGTCGGGATGTCGCGCTCGAAGAGGACGAAGTCCTGCCCGTCCAAATCCTTCGCGCGGACTTTCTTTCGCGCGGCGAGCGCGTGTCCGGGCGGGCAGATGAGTACGAGCCGGTCGTCTCCGATGGGGACGACCGCCAGCCCCCTGCGCTTCTCCGGGTAGGCGACGACGCCCAGCTCGACCGCGCCGCTCAGCACGTCGCGCACGATGCGCGTCGTGCGGCTGTATTCGAGGTCAATTTTGGCCTGCGGGTAGAGCGTCATAAACGAGCGCACGGCGGGCGGGAGTTCGTGCAAGCCCACGCTGTAGACGGTCGCCACGCGCACCGTCCCACTGACCGTTCCCGTCAGCGAGCGCATGTCCTCGACGAGCGTCTGGTAGGCGCGCAGGACTTCGCGGCTCGACTCGTAGAAAGTCCGCCCGGCCTCGGTGAGTGACACGTCGCGGCGTCCCCGGACGCGCTCAAGCAGCCGGCGCTTGAAACGCTCTTCGAGGCCGCGCACCTGCTGGCTGACGGCCGACTGCGTGACGAAGTTGCGCTCGGCGGCCTGCGAGAAGCTCTGCGTCTCGACGAGGTCGCAGAAGATTTTGAGGGTCTCTATCTGCACGAACGGAATTATAAGTTATTCTCAAATTGGCTCGCAAGTTTATTCATTTTCCCTTATACGTCGCGGGTTATATAATTGGGTTCGGACGAGAAGGAATCGCCGTCGGGGCTGCCGGTTTCGAGCGGAACTGCTCACGGGTGAAGTCTGCCGCCCACGGCGCTCCTTCTCGTCCGGTGATTGCATTTC
Source organism: Pyrinomonadaceae bacterium (assembly GCA_036277175.1). Lineage (GTDB taxonomy): Bacteria > Acidobacteriota > Blastocatellia > Pyrinomonadales > Pyrinomonadaceae > DASQDT01. The sequence continues at coordinate 4,601 of DASUNL010000284.1, forward strand.
GGGGGCGCGGCGGTTAATAATCTGGGCCGTTCACCCGAATTAAAGAGGCGGCGAAGGGGGGCCACAACCGTTCATGGCCGTTCGACTGAGCAGGACTTTCATCCTGCGCAAGCTGCACCAACTCTCCGGCATCGTGCCGCTCGGCGCGTTTCTGCTTGAGCACCTCTACACCAACTCGAAGGCGCTCCACCCGACCGAAGGCCCGGCACACTTCAACACGGCCGTCGGCGAGTTGCAGGAGATACCCTACATCCTCTTCGTCGAGGTCACGTTCATCTTCATCCCGCTCCTCTATCACGCCGTCTACGGGCTGTTCATCACTTGGGAGGCGCGGCCCAACAATCTCTCTTACCCCTACCCGCGCAACTGGTTCTACACCATCCAGCGCGTCACGGGGTTCATACTCTTCTTCTTCATCCTCTTTCACCTGCTCAACTTCCGCTTCGGCCTTGTGCCGGGCTTAAACGAGATATCCGTGGCCCACGCGCCCAACCGCGCGTTCCAGATTGTCTCAAACGAGTTTCAGATTCCGTGGATCATCTTGGTCTACGTCGTCGGCATCGTCTCGACCATCTGGCACTTCGCCAACGGCATCTGGCTCTTCGCCGTCGACTGGGGCATCGTCATCGGCGAGCGCGCGCAGAGACTCACGGGCTACGCCTGCATCGCCTTCGGCGTCGTGCTTTTGGCGCTGTGGATTAACGTCATGGTTGCTTTCATGCGCCCCGGCTCGGGCGGCCTGCTCGGAGGGATTCTGTAAACATCATGGCGACGACGAACGGCATCCGGATAGCGGTGGTCGGAGGCGGACTGGCGGGCCTCGCGGCGGCGATGAAGATTGCGGAGGCGGGACACGCCGTCGACCTCTTCTCGGTCGTCCCCGTCAAACGCTCGCACTCGGTCTGCGCGCAGGGCGGCATCAACGGCGCGGTCAACACGAAGGGCGAAGGCGACTCGACTTGGGAGCACTTCGACGACACCGTCTACGGCGGCGACTTTCTCGCCAACCAGCCGCCCGCGCAGAAGATGTGCGAGATGGCCCCGGCCATCATCTACCTCTTCGACCGCATGGGCGTCCCCTTCTCGCGCACGAAGGAAGGGCTTTTAGACTTCCGACGCTTCGGCGGCACGAAGCATCACCGCACCGCCTTCGCCGGCGCTTCGACGGGTCAGCAACTTCTCTACGCACTCGACGAACAGGTGCGCCGCTACGAGGTCGCCGGGCGCGTCCGCAAGTTCGAGCACTGGGAGATGATGTCTCTTGTCCTTGACGGCCACGGCGTATGTCGCGGCCTCGTCGCGATGGACAAGTCGACGCTTGAGCTGAAAGCCTTCCCGGCCGACGCCGTCATCATGGCGACGGGCGGGCCGGGCCTCATCTTCGGCAAGTCGACGAACTCGATGGTCTGCACCGGCTCGGCCGTCTCGGCCTGTTACCAGCAGGGCGCGCGCTACGCCAACGGCGAGTTCATACAGGTTCACCCCACGTCGATACCGGGCGAGGACAAGCTGCGTTTGATGTCCGAGTCGGCGCGCGGCGAGGGCGGGCGCGTGTGGGTTCCGAAGGCGAAGGGAGACAAGCGCGGGCCGTCTTCCATCCCCGAGGGCGAGCGTTGGTACTTCCTCGAAGAGAAGTACCCGGCCTACGGCAACCTCGTCCCGCGCGACATCGCGACGCGCGAAATCTTTCAGGTCTGTCTCGAAGGGATGGGCGTCGGCGGCGAGAATCAAGTCTATCTCGACCTCACGCACATCCCGGCCGAGACCTTAGACCGCAAGCTCGGCGCGATTTTGGAAATCTACGAGATGTTCGTCGGCGACGACCCGCGCCATGTCCCGATGCGCATCTTTCCGGGCGTCCACTACTCGATGGGCGGACTCTGGGTCGACTTCGACCAGCGCACTAACATCCCCGGCCTCTTGGCCGCCGGAGAGTGCGACTATTCGATTCACGGCGCGAACCGTTTGGGTGCGAACTCGTTAGTCTCTTGCGTCTTCGGCGGCTTCGTCGCCGCGCCCGCGGCGGTCGAGTATGCGAAGAACTTGGAGCGCAACGGCCACGAAGGCGCGGCCTTCTACGAAGACGAGTTGAAGCGACAGCGCGAGATAAACGAGGGTCTCGTCAGGCAGACGGGTGGCGAGAATCAGTACGTCATCCACGACGAGATGGGCAAGTGGATGACTGACAACGTGACGGTCGTCCGCTACAACGACCGTCTGAAGGCGACCGACGAGAAGTTGCAAGAGCTGCTCGAACGCTACCGGCGCATCTCCATCAACGACTCGAACATGTGGGCGACGCACGCGCTGCCGCACGCGCGCCAGCTCTACAACATGCTCCAACTCGCGCGCGTCATCACGCTCGGCGCTCTCAACCGCAACGAGTCGCGCGGCGCGCACTACAAGCCCGACTACCCCAACCGCGACGACGAGCACTTCCTGAAGACGACCATCGCCGAGTTCTCCGGCGAAGGCCCGGTCTTCTCTTGGGAGCAGGTCGACGTGTCGCTCATACGCCCGCGCAAGCGCGACTACTCGAAGGGCAAGCAGGACACGGCGAAGGCTGCGGCCGGGGCGACGGCCGAAAGTTCGCCGACGAAGGACGGCGCGGCGCAAGTGCCCGCCTCGGGTTGGGAGCAGAAGCCGGAGAACACTTCGGGGCCGGCCGTGTGGGGTCAGAACAAGGAGCAGGTCGACCGAAGCGTCTCGGGCGAAGTGGAGACGCGGCGCGAGCAGGGCAAATCAATCGAAGACGCGGGAGGGAAATCCGACGAGGTATGAGCGCACAAGCACACGCCCAAAACGCCACGGCGAAGACGCCCCCGCGCGAAGTCGTCCTCCGCATCCGCCGGCGCGACTCGAAGGACGCGCCCGCCTACTGGGAAGAGTTCGCCATCCCCTACCGCGCGAACCTCAACATCATCTCCTGCCTGATGGAGATTAGAAAAAATCCCGTCACGCGCGACGGGAAGCAGACGACGCCGCCCGTCTGGGACATGAACTGCCTCGAACAGGTCTGCGGCATCTGCACGATGGTCATCAACGGGCGCGTCAGGCAGTCGTGCTCGGCGCTCGTCGACCAGTTGGAGCAGCCGATAACTTTAGAGCCGATGTCGAAGTTCCCGAACGTCCGCGACCTCATCGTCGACCGCTCGCAGATGTTCGACCACCTGCGCCGCATCCACGCTTGGATCGAGATCGACGGCACACACGACCTCGGGCCGGGGCCGAAGATGTCGCAGGAGGAGGTCGAGGAGCGTTACGCCTACTCGCGCTGCATGACGTGCGGGTGCTGCCTCGAAGCGTGCCCGCAGTACGAGGGCGACAACTACATCGGCCCGCAGGCCATCGCGCAGGTGCGCCTGATGAACATGCACCCGACCGGCAAGATGACGCGCGAAGACCGCCTCTCCGCCATCATGGAAGACGACGGCATCACCAACTGCGGCAACGCGCAGAACTGCGTCCGCGTCTGCCCCATGTCCATCCCCCTCACCAAAGCCATCTACGAAGAGAACCGCGAGACCATCATCCACGGCCTCTTCGGCTGGCTCAAACGCTGACCCCGCCCCCGCTCAATTCACACGGAAGCGTGCGACATGAAAGTGTCGCCTCTCAGTTTCGAGTCGAATGAAGGGTTGGCGTGCGGCGCGGGCTACGAAGGCTTCCGCGCGAATATGTACGCGCGACGACTCGGGTACTCGACCTCCGGATAAGGGTCTCTTTCGATTACTTCCTGAAGCTCGAACCCGGTGGCCTTGAGATGGTCTTTCATCTCTTCGGTCTCGAAGAAGATGAAATCCAAGGAGACCTCTTTGCCCCACCACTCATCCCTGTGAACCGTCTCCCGCCCGATGTGAAACGTGAGCAACAACGTCCCGCCCGGACGCAGCACGCGCTTCAACTCTCGGAGGGCTTGACTTAATGACGGGCGGGGCACGTGAATGATGGAGTAGAAGGCCGCCACCCCTCCGTAAGAGTCATCGCCGACGCGGGCGAGCGCCAGCATGTCGCCCTGCTGGAATGGAACTTCCGGATTCAACCTCCGCGCCGCCTCGACCATCTCCTGCGACAAATCGACGCCGCAAGCATTCACGCCACGGTCGAACAAGTATCGCGCCACCTGTCCGGGGCCGCACCCCATGTCACAGACGACTCCCAGGCGGCCCACTTTCTCCGCCAACCAGTCGAGCATCTTACGGTCGAAAGGCTTCTCGCCCAGCTCGTCTCGGAAGTGCTCGGCGTAATCCCCCGCCACGCGGTCGTAACTGCTTTGCACCTCTCCGCTCATTAAAGCTGCCTCTCGCGTGAATATTCTTTGGACGAGGCTCGTCGCCGCCGCCTCTCACGGTCAGGGCTAAAACGTCGTGTGTCTGAAGATGACTTGGAAGTCTTCGAGGACGATGACCTTTCGCGGGTCGTCCTTCAAGTTAAAAAAACGCTCGGTCGGGCCGATGAGACGTATGCCCCGCCCGGTCGACCCCGGCGTGCGTTTCCACGGCACGTTGTCCGCGAAACGCACCTCGACTTTATTATCATTGTCGGGAATTAGGACGGAGCGGAACGCGACGTAGAAGTTATCGTCGTCTTCCAAATCCCACTTTGAGAGAAGGTAGGGGTTAAGCAGCCAGAAGTCTACGTTAAAATCATCCTCTCCATCCTCCGTTATCACCTCGTCGAAGACGTGGAAGCGGTGTTCGATACGGAAGCCGTCGGCGAGGTGCGGGCTGCTCGGCCGCCCGATTGACTTTGACCAACGAATCTGACCCCAGACGGCTTTCTGGACTATCTCCGCGCGGCGGCGGCTCACCCCCGCAAACTCTTCGAGTCGCTCCGGCCTGAAGGGCTTTCTGATCAGCTCGCCGAAGTCGGCGCGGACGCGCGCCTCGGTCTCTAAATCGACATCCTGAGGCGTCTCCGGGTATTTGTCTTCCATTAAGGTTCTCCTTTGCTTACGAGAGTCGGCGCGCGCGCCGAAGCCAGCCGGGCGCTTCTACCAGCAGGCGGAAGAGAAAGTCAACACCATCCGCTCGCGAACCTCTCTTTATCTTTCGGGCCTT
>DASUNL010000285.1:0-2955 GCA_036277175.1 Pyrinomonadaceae bacterium
AAGAGCGGCGCATATTAATCGACCTCGCGCACGCTTCCGAGGCGACGCTCGACGACGTGCTCGCGTTGGCGACGCGGCCCGTCGTCGTCTCGCACACGGGGCTGCGCGGCGTCTGCCCGAACGCGCGCAACCTCTCGGACGAGCACGCGCGCCGCGTCGCGGCGACGGGCGGCCTCATCGGCGTCGGCTTCTGGCCGACGGCGACGTGCGGCCGAGAAGCGGCGTCAATCGCGCGCTCGATACGTTACGCCACGAACTTAGTCGGCGTCCGCCACGTCGCGCTCGGCTCGGACTTCGACGGCACGGTCGCCACGCCCTTCGACGCGACCGGCCTCGTGCAAATCACCGACGCGCTCCTCGCCGAGGGCTTCAACGAAGACGAGATAAAGTTGATAATGGGCGAAAACGTTTTGCGCCTGCTCTCGGAGACGCTCCCGACGCAGTAGGGCGCGGCGGCTTCTCCGCGAAGGACGCGATAAAGGACTCGCTTGATGAGACACGAACAGAGAACGACGCTCTCCGCGCGCACGCCGACGAGAGCATTGACGAACGCGCGCGCGCGCGCCGCCGCGCTCCTTATACTTCTATCCTTGCTCGCGTCGTTCGTGCCCGACGCGCACGCGCAGCGTCGTCGAGGCCCGACTCGTCGCGCACGCGCCGCACGAGCGGCGCGCGTTGACGTGGACGCGCTCGCCGCGCGCGCGACGCGGCTCGCCGACGAGTACGTGGCCGAGTACGTCAAAGAGTTTCCCGAGTCGGCGGAGCTTTCGGGGCTGCCCGTCGAGCGGCACGACGGGTTGACGGACAACTCGATGACGGCCGTTCGCCGTTGGCTCGCGCACGAAGACCGTTGGGCGCGCGAGCTTGCGCGAATGAATCTCGCCGACCTCGAAGGACGGCCTGAGTGGGTCACGCTCGGCTTTCTCAAAGAGGCCGTCGAGTCGTCGCGCGCCGCTCGCGTCTGCCAGTATTGGTACTGGCCCGTCAACCACCTGAGCGGATGGCAGGCGGGTTTCGCGCAACTCGCCGACGCGCAGCCCGTCGGTACGGACGAGCGTCGGCGCGACGCGCTCGCGCGCTGGTCGAAGGTCGCGCGCTCGTTAGACAACGAAGTCGAGAACCTGCGCGAGGGCCTGCGCCTCGGATACTCGACGCCGCGCCCGAACGTGCGGCTCGTCATCACGCAGCTCGAAGAGATTCTCGCGCTGCCCGTCAACGAGTGGCCGTTCTACAGCCCGGCGCGGCGCGACTCATCCGACGAGTTCAAAAGGCAGTGGACGGAGCTTCTGACAAGCTCGATGAAGCCAGCCGTCGAGCGTTATCGAAATTATTTGCGCGACGAGTACGCGCCGCGCGCGCGCACAGACATCGCCATCCGTGCCAACCCTAACGGCGCACGGTGTTACCGCGCCGCGTTTCGCGCTTACACGACGATTGACCGGACGGGCGAGGAGACTTTCCGTCTGGGCCGCGCGCGCGTCGAGCGCAACCGCCGCGAGGCTCTGGAAATCGGCCGCGCGCGTCTCGGCACGCGCGACTTGAAGTCGCTCGTCGAGCGCATCAGCACAGACCCGTCGAACAAGTTTAAGAGCCGCGAAGAGATGTTGGAGTTCGCGCGCGCCGCCGTCGTTCGTTCGGGCCGCTCGGTCGCGGGGTTTTTCCGTCAGACGCCCCGTTCGCAGATGGTCGTCGAGCCTTACCCTGACTTTCTCGAACGCACGGCGAGCGACAGCTATTGGCCCGCCGCGCAGGACGGAAGCCGCCCCGCGATGTACCGCATCGCGCTCGCCCGCTTCGCGGAGACGACGCGCTCGAACTCCGAAATCACGGCCTTCCACGAAGGCTACCCCGGCCACCACTTGCAAATCAGCCTCGCCGCCGAGCGGCCTTCGGCGCACATGATTACGCGGCTCGTCGGCAACTCCGGCTTCGTCGAGGGCTGGGCGCGCTACGCCGAGGCGTTGGCCGAAGAGATGGGCCTCTACACTTCGGACTACGCGCGCGCCAACCGACGCCTTTGGCCCTCGCGCGGGATGGTCGTCGACCCCGGCATACATCTGTTCGGCTGGACGCGCGAGCAGGCCGCGAAATTTATGGCCGAGAGCGGACGCTTCGGGCCGGAAGAGGCCGCGCGCTCGGTCGACCGCATCGCCGTCTGGCCCGCGCAACTGACGGCCTACGACACCGGCGCGCTCGAATTCTTCGCGCTGCGCGAGGAGGCTGAAACGAAGCTCGGCCCGCGCTTCGACCTCCGCGAGTTCCACGAGGTCGTCCTCGGCAGCGGCTCGATTACGCTCCCGATGCTCCGCCAGAAGGTTCGCTCGTGGATAAGCTCAAAGAACAAGTGACGAGTGACGGGAGAGCACTCAGCATTCAGCATTCAGCGTTCAGCTTTGATAGAGCGGACGAGAGAAGGCGCGGAGTTTGCGGGAGCAGTCAGGCGCGCGGCGGAAGCCGTTGGCTGAATGCTGAACGCTGACTGCTGACAGCTTCCTCGTCACTCGTCACTGCTTTTAAGATGTCCAAAGGGAAAGACAGACTCGCGCGCGTGCGCGTCGGCGTGGACACGGGCGGGACGTTCACTGACTTCGTCTATCGCGCGCGCGGCGCGACGAAGATTTTTAAGCTCGCCTCGACGCCCGCCGACCCTTCGCGCGCCATCACCGAGGGCTTGCGCCGCGTCGCGCGCGAGACGGGCGCGCGGCTCACGGACATCGAAGTAGTTCACGGCACGACCGTCGGGACGAACGCGCTCTTGCAGCGTCGCGGCGCGCGCACGGCGCTCGTCACGACCGAAGGGTTCGAGGACGTGCTCGTCATCGGACGTCAGGCGCGCGGCTCGCTCTACGACTTGGACTGGGAGCGGCCCGCGCCGCTCGTCCCCGCGCGTTTGCGTTTCGGAGTGCGCGAGCGCGTCGGCGCGGACGGTCGTGTCGTCGAAGAGCTTGACGAAGA
>DASUNL010000286.1:0-11482 GCA_036277175.1 Pyrinomonadaceae bacterium
GACGCGCGCGGGTGCGTTGTCCTGCCCGGCTTCGTGCAGACGCACATACACCTCTGCCAGACGCTCTTTCGCGGCGCGGCCGACGACCTCGCGCTCATCGACTGGCTCCGCCGTCGCGTCTGGCCGATGGAGGCCGCGCACACGGCCGCTTCCTTGCGCGCGTCGGCGCGTCTCGGCGTGGCCGAGCTCGTGCGCGGCGGGACGACCTGCGCGCTGACGATGGAGACGGTGAGTCACACCGAAGAGGTCTTCCGCGTCGTCGAGGAGACGGGCTTTCGCGCGACCGTCGGCAAGTGCATGATGGACAGGGGCGACGAAGTCCCGAAGGCTCTACTCGAAGACGCCGCCGAGGCGATGCGCGAGTCGCTCGCGCTCTTCGAGCGTTGGCACGGGCGCGACGAGGGGCGCGTCCGCGCCTGTTTCGCGCCGCGCTTCGCCATCAGTTGCACCGAAGGATTGCTCCGCCAGACGGCCGCGCGCGCGCGCGAACTCGGCGCGCTCGTCCACACGCACGCCTCCGAGAACCGCACGGAGATTGAGATCGTCGAGCGCGAGACGGGACGGCGCAACGTCGTCTATCTCGACGAGGTCGGACTCACAGGGCCGCACGTCGTCCTCGCACACTGCGTACACCTCGACGACGCGGAACTCGGCCTGCTCGCCTCGACCGAGACGCACGTCGCGCACTGTCCTTCGTCGAACATGAAGCTCGGCTCGGGCACGGCGCGCATCGGCGAGATGCTGGCGCTCGGCCTCTCCGTCACGCTCGGCGCGGACGGCGCGCCTTGCAATAACCGACTCGACATGTTCACGGAGATGCGCGCCGCCTCTCTGCTTCAGAAAGTAGTCGGCGGCGCGGAGGCTCTGCCCGCGCGTCAGGTGTTGCGTATGGCGACCGTCGGCGGCGCACGCGCGCTCGGACTCGCCGACGAAATCGGCACACTCGAAACGGGGAAGCGGGCCGACGTGACAATCATCGACCTCCGCCGACCGCACCTCACGCCGCACCCCGACCCCGTCTCAACAATCGTCTACGCCGCGCAGACCTCGGACGTGCGCACGGTTCTGGTCGACGGCCGCGTGCTCTTACGCGACGGCGAGTTGACGACTTTAAACGAGAGTGAAGTCTTAGCGGAGGCCGTCGCGGAGGCCGATGCGCTCGCAGAAAGAGCGATGAAGCTCATCGTCTGAGTTTCTTTGAAGGACTGTAGAGGCGAGAAGTTTAGGGAGGCCGAAAAAGGCTGTGCCAGCCCGAATGGAGCGGCTTGTGGGGGGCACAATCGGCGTCCGGGCTGGCACTGGCGGGCACTTTAATTTTCAACTCAGAAGGGTCTTTGAAACCTGACCGGCTTTGGCGGCCGGCCTCCTGAATCGCGTCGGATTATACACCCGTTGTCGAAACTGTCAACGACTTTTTGTGACTATTCTGACAAAAATTCCGCACGCCCACTCCCGGTTGACAGTAACTCGCCCGACTCCCTATACTTTCGTGCCTTTAAGACATCAAAAGTCCTTCGGCCAGGTAGCTCAGTTGGTAGAGCACGTGACTGAAAATCACGGTGTCGGCGGTTCGATTCCGTCCCTGGCCATCAACTAAAACAAAAGCGAGACGGGCGGCCCGAGTTGGCCGCCCGTCGTGTTTTGTGTGCCGTCGGTGTCAGACAATTCTTCAATCGCTTCAGAAAGGGAGGGGAGGCCGGAGGGGAGAATATTTTTATTGACACGGGGAGCTTTTAGACATACCTTGCTCGCGCACTCGACCGCAGCCCGGCTCTCGCGAATCTTGCACCCACGAGGGCCTCACCTCCACCAACCGGCGACCCCTCAACATCAACTGGGCCGCCTGAAACTCACCCGACGCGAGCAGTGCATCTCTTCTTCACTAAAGGAGTCCCCCATGCGGCAATCCCTTCGCGCCTTTGCGACCCGTATCGCGTCAGGCGTACCTCTTCGATGAACTGAAGTCCGCCCTGCCCGTCGGCCCAAGCGACGCTCACCGGCCATCCATGCCCGCCGACATACTTAGTCTCTCTCACAGAGGAGTTTGAACGCCCATGCCCCCTACCTCACTGTTCCGTAGAATCGTCAGCGCCAGAGGTCTGAACGCCCTCACCATAATCGTCCTGCTCGCGGCGCAACCCCTGCCAAGGGTGGCAGGCCAGCCGCAGACCGGGCCCCCGCCCGGAGCGGGCCGAGGCGGCGATAGAGTTCTCATCCAGACGGACTCGGGCAGCATCGTCACCGCGTCCGCGGAGCCGGCCGCGCCGGAGACCGCCGTCGCTTTGCAAACTCTGCTGAGCAAGTACCCCGGCACGTGGAAAGTGGACATCGCGCGGGGGCTAGTGAAAAGGCTGCGGCCGGTCACTGACATCGAGTTCGCGGCCTCGCCTAAAGAGTTTAGTTCCGAACTGCTGTCGGAATTCGCGGGCCTGTTCGGCGTGACTCCGGAAGAGCTCACCTATCTCACCGATTACAACCTCAAAGAGAGGCAGGTCGTCGAACACCGCCAGACGGTCAACGGCGTGCCCGTCGAACACAGCTTCTTGATCGTCTCGACCATCGGGGGGAAACTCGAACAGGTCACGTCCAGAGTTTACGAGCGCGCGAAGGAGGCCGTGCCGAGCACGACCCCGGCGCTCGGCGCGCAGGAGGCCGCCGACGCCGCGACCTCAGACCTCCGCGCGCAGTCCGTCAACGTGGACGGCCTTGAGCTGACTTACGAGTCGGAGCAGAGGATTCTGCCGGAGGGGGAGACGTTCACGCTGACTTGGAAGATCACGGTCAACGCTAGCAAGGCGCTCTTCTCCTACACCTATTACATCGACGCCGCGACGGGCCGCGTCGTGAAGAGCTACTCGAACATCCAAAGCCAACAGAAGGGCGCGCCCGCGCAGGGCGAGAAGGAAGTGAGGCAGGCGGCGAGCGCGACGCTGAAGACCGAGGCGCTGACGGCCGCGCCCGGCCGCTTCGCCGGGAGCGAGGGGAAGCCGGGAGTGGCGGCGGCCGACGCGGGGGCGATTCCCCCGCCGCAGCCTGCGTCGGGTTGGGAGTTCATTCTCAGCGATAACTTCGACGTCCTAGCATTCCCGTATTCGCCTTGGAGGGTCTTCGACAACAACGGGGCCACCGGCGGCGAGCTCTTCTGGGACGACCAGAATTGCGTCTTCAACGACCCGAGCTGGAGCCTGTGGGCAGCCTCCGGCGGCTTCAACCGCCTCAACGCCTGCACCAGCAACTACGTCGACAACATGGACTCGTGGGTCGTCTACGGGCCGTTCAGCCTCTCGAACGCATCGGACGGCCTCTTCGACTTCCACTACCGTAACGACTCCGAGTTGAACTTCGACTACTTCAAATGGATGGTCTCGACCAACGGGACGAACTTCCACGGCTTTCAGGTCTCGGGCAGCTCGAACGGCTGGCAGTACCAGAGCATCGACTTTAAGAACGTCCCGACGCTCGGGAACATCCTCGGCAGCCAGAACGTCTGGATCGCCTTCAACTTCACGAGCGACGGCAGCATCGTCCCCGGCAAAGGCGCTTTCGTCGACGATGTGGCCGTCAAGAAATTCGTCAACACCGCCTGCGCGGGCGTGCGCGGCCGCGCAGGCGGTCACATCTACGGCCGGAACCATAACGAGCTGGTGCTGCGAAGCTTCAAGAACATGAAGGTCGTGCTCGACAACACGTTGGCCTTCGACACGCACACGGTCACCGACTCGCTCGGCAACTACGCCTCGTCGGCGTGCTCCGACCGAGTCCGCTTCGAGCTGGAGGGCTTCAGCACGAGGAATTTCGTCAAGGTCAGGGATTGCGACGGGGGCGGCTGTCTCTTAGGGGGCAACACGCTCCGCAGCCCCGACTTCAGCTTCGCCTCCGTCATCAACTTCGACTGGAACGAGGACGAGGACGACAAGAAGGAGGTCAACGTCTTCTGGCACATCAACGACATGCACGACTGGTTCCGCGACCTAATCGGCCAAGACCTAATGAACTACCAGATGCAGGCCTACGTCGATTACGCGGACAGCAGCGTGTGCGCGCCGGGCTCACTCAACGCCTTCTACAACGGCGGGAACGACAACATCTTCTTCTGTCCCACCGGAGGGGTGGCGCGGGAAAGCGACTGGATTTACCACGAGTACACCCACGGCATCATCGACCACATCGCGAACTACGGCCTGCCCAACGTGGACGAGACCGGGGCGCTCAACGAGGGGCTAGCGGATTATTTCGCGGGGGCGAAAAACAACGACGCCACGTGGAGCGACGGCATCCCCGAGGCACAGAGGAGAATGACTGACGTAGTCAACTACCAGAACAAGTGCTTCCCGGAGTTGTCGGCCTGTAGCCCCGGTCAGTATCGCCTGCGCTGGACAGCCCCCTCCGGCAGTAACGACAACGGGTATGTCCATGACAACTCGTTAGTCCCCTCTGGCGCGCTCTGGAACCTAAGGCAGAACCGGGGGCTGTCGGCCAGCTTCGTCGACAAACTGGTCATCGAGACGCTGATTCTTGAGAAGCCGCTCAGCTTCGTGGAGTTGTTGGACGGCCTCGTCGCGCAGGACAGCGCGCACCAAAGCCAGATTCGGGCGGCGTTCGCCACGAGAGGCGTCGGTCAGACGACGCCGACGAACATACAGGTCACGGTGCGGACCAGCCCCGCAGGCCGCTCCTTCGTCGTCGACGGCACGACCTACACCGCCGCGCGCACCTTCACTTGGGCGGCCGGGTCGAGTCACACCATCGCCGTCCCTTCGCCGCAGAGCGCCGGCACGGGCGCGCGCTACCTTTGGAGCGGATGGAGCGACGGCGGGGCGCTGTCGCACGTCGTCGCCCCGTCGGCCGCCACGACCTACACGGCCAACTTCGTCACGCAGTACTTGCTGACGACGAGCGCCGGATTGGGCGGGAGCGTCAGCCCTCTGAGCGGGTGGTACAACGGCGGTCAGCTCGTAAGCATTCAGGCCAACCCGAGCGCCGGTTTCGTCTTCAGCGGGTGGAGCGGCACCGGACTCGGCTCGTTTACAGGGACAAATAACCCCGCCTTCATCACGATGGGTGGGCCAATCACGCAGGCGGCGAGCTTCAGACAGCAGGGCGGCACGGGCTTCTCCCTCGGCGGCTCGGTGACGAAGGGGACGGCCCTGACGCCGCTCGGCGGAGTGACCGTCAGAATCACGAGCCCGTTGGCGGGCTTCGTGCCGCGCGACGCGACGAGCAGCCCGACCAACGGGTCTTATCTGTTCGGCTCGTTGCCGACAGGTCGGCCCTACGTCGTCACGCCGATTAGTCACATCTTTAACTTCTCGCCGGCCTCGCGCACCGTCTCCTCACTCAACTTCAACCTCGGCGGCCAGAACTTCTCGGCCGTGTCGCGCAAGACCTACTCGATTAGAGGCTTCGTGACGAAGGGGGCGGCCCTGTCGCCGCTCGGGGGCGTGTCGATGAGGCTGACGAGCGCCGAGGCAGGATTCACGCCGCTCACGGTCACGTCGGCGGCCGACGGCTCTTACACGTTCGCGGCCGTCCCGGCCGGCCTGCCCTACGTCGTCACGCCGGTCAGCGCCGTCTTCAACTTCACGCCGGGCGCGCGCTCGGTCTCGACCCTCATCTCCAACGTCACGGGGCAGAACTTCAACGCGGCCACGAGGAGGAGCTACTCGATTAGCGGCCGGGTCTTGCGCACCGGCACGACGACGGGCGTGGGCGGCGTCACGATGTCGCTCATTGACGCCACGACGGGCGCGCTCGTCAGGAGCGTCGTGACGCTCGCGGACGGCACATACGTCTTGAGCGGCGTGCCGGCGGGCCTCAACTACGTCGTGCGTCCGTCTAGGCCGGGCGCGGCGTTTTCGCCCGCCTCCAGAGGCTACGTGAACTTAAGCGCCAATCAACTCGGGCAGCACTTCACCACCCCTTGACGTGGAGACGTGCTTCGGGCCGAGGCGGCGCCGCCGCCGCCCGGTCTCTTTAACAAGCGAAGAGTCCCCGGAAGCTCTGATAAAAGCTTCCGGGGACTCTTCGCTTGCGACGCGCTTTAAGCGGGTTCGGTTTACGCCTCGGTCGTGGGTTTTTTGGCGCGCGTGGAGGCGCTCTTCTTGGACGGGACTTTGGTGCTTTTGGTGGCCGAGGCGTTGCGTGCGCGCTTCGCGGGCGGCGTCTTCTCCTGCTTCGCTTCTTCCGCGCCGGTGACGGTATTGATGAGGTTCGTGACCTTCTCCTTGGCCTCCTCGACCAAGTCGGTGACGCCGGCGGCGATGTCTGCTGTAATCTCGCCGACGGGCTGCGGGACGATTGTGCGTCCCGCCTGTTCAGAGGCCGAGGCGACGGCCGAGAGCGACTGCTGTTGCTCCGCCGCTTGCTCCGTCTGCTCGCCGTCGCCTTCCTTGCCGGAGGCGTCGGGGTTGAGCAGGCCGTCCCAACGATAGCGCGGCGCGGGGCGGTCTTCGCCGAGGCGGCGGAAGATTAAGTCCGTGACGGCGTTCGTCACCCACTCGTGGTAGAAGTCGCCGACCGACGCGCGCTCGGCGTCGGGCGCGGGGTTCATGAAGTCGATGGCGTAGGGCGTGTCGCCCTGAATCGCCATCTCGACGGTGTTGATGTCGTAGCCGAGCGCGCGGCAGAGCGTGCGCACGTCGTCGGCGACGCGCTGCGCGAGTTCGGCCGGGAGGTAGTAAGGGTTGTGCAGGTACTGCTCGCCCGAAAGGTAAGGCTTCGACGGGTCGTAGGGCATAATCATGACTTCCTCTTGCCCGATGCAGTAGCAGCGGACGAAGCGGTCGAAGTCGACGGCCGCCTGTAGCGTCATGCAGAGCGTGCCCGTCGTGTCGTAGACCTGCCACAGCTCTTCGAGCGAGTTGACCTTCGAGACGTTCTTCCACCCGCCGCCGTCGAACGGCTTGATGAAGGCGGGGAAGCCGACGTAGTCGCAGATGCCCTCCCAGTCGAGCGGGAATTCCAGATTGCGCAGCGACTCGCTGACGATGCCCTCGATGTAGTCCTTCTGCGGCAGAAGCACCGTGCGCGGGACGGCGACGCCGAGTTTTTCGGCCAGAGAGTAGTTGAAGAACTTGTCGTCGGCCGACCACCAGAAGGGGTTGTTGATGATAATCGTGCCTTCGAGCGCCGCGCGTTTGAGGAAGGCGCGGTAGAAGGGCACTTCGTGCGAGATGCGGTCGACGATGAGGTCGTACTCTTTGCCTGTGTCGTGGCGCACGCCGCCGACATTGACCATCTCGGCAACGACATCGCCGCCGCCGCGCTCGTTCACCTTCTCGATGAGCGAGGTGGGAAAAGTCTTTTCGCGGCCGACCAGAATGCCTACTTTTTTCACGGTACACATGTCCTTTCGATGCTTTCGGCGTGGGACGGCCCGCCCGGAGTCGCCGCGAGGCTTCCCCGCGCCAGCGCCGCCCTGCACCAGTTTCGGGCATTTATGAAAACGTGGAAATCTACATAGTTCGGCGAAAGGTTGTCAACGCGCGGGGCGGGCATCCGGCCGCTACCCCTTTAGCATCAATAGATTTGCGCCTTTCGTGGAAGGCTTCGCGGTTAGCCTCGTGGACGCGCGTGGTGTTACAATCGGCGCAACTTGGAAGGCCGACTCTCCTCTTGAGTAGCGTACCCGACCGCGCCGGCCGCCCCCGTTCGATTTATAGAAGACGCTTAACTTATGGAGAAGATTCAAGTGTTGCGACGCCCCCGAATTCTCGTGCCCGCGCTCATCCTGCTCGCCTGCGCGTTTCTCTCTTCACAGACTCCCGACACGTCCGCTCAGCAGCAGGGCGAGGTCAAGCAGGCGGAAGCAAAGAAGATGGGGAAGGGCGCGGAGCCTTCGGCCGAGACGATTGCCGAGACGGTCGTCTTCGTCTACGGCAGCCGCCCCGTCCTCGATCAGGTGAGGCGCACGGGCGTCGAGCGCGGGCGCGTCTCGCGGACAACGCCCGAGGGCGCGGTCGAGGAGATTTCTTACGAGCGTTCGTTCAAGCGCGGCGAGACGAGCGAGAAGGACAAGGTGCGGCTCGACCAGCGCAAGCCGACCGTCGAGTATTCGCTCATCTACACTGAGGGGCGCGTCCTCGGCGTCATCAGGGGCACGTCGTTTACGCCGCGACAGGAAGAGGTCTCCGAGTTTCATTCGCAGCGCCGGCACGGGCTGGAGACGCTTCTGCGCTACAAGGAGAACGGCGCGAAGCTGACCTACTCGGGCAAGGACAAGCAGCGCGACATCGAGATGTGGATGCTCGACCTCGAAGACAAGGACAAGAACCGCACGCGCTACTTCATCAGCACGAAGACGGGCCGCGTCTTGTGGCTTGAGTACGACGCGGCGGCCGTCGAGGGCGAGAAGCCCGTCAAGTTCAAACGCACCTTCCACGACTACCGCGTCGTGCAGGGCACGCAAGTCCCCTACCGCACAGTGCTCTACGCCAACGACCGCAAGCTCGAAGAGTCGCAGGTGATGACCGTCACCTTCGGCGTCAAGCTCGACGACGAGCGTTTCCAGAACTCTGACACGACGGCCAACTCCGGCGGCTACTGAGTCACGCAGCCACGAAGGGGCGAACGGATATTAGCCGGGGGCGTGCGCGCGACGACGCGCCGCCCCCGGCTACTTTCTGTCGCCCCTTCGGGGCTTCTGACAGATGTGTTAGTATCCGGCTCAAACGCGAACTTTCTTTTCCCCCGAGGAGCCAAACCGATGGGCAATACTCTCGTCGAGATAATGAAGCTCGGCCAGTCACTCTGGTACGACAACATCCGCCGCGCGATGCTCGTGAGCGGCGACCTGCGTAAGAAAATCGAAGAGGACGACCTGCGCGGCGTCACCTCGAACCCGACCATCTTCGAGAAGGCCATCACCGGCTCGACCGACTACGACGAGCAACTGCGCCGACTCATCGACGACGAACGCGGCGTGCAGGAGATTTACGAGGAGTTGATTCTCGAAGACATCGGCAGCGCCGCCGACATCCTCCGCCCCGTCTACGACCGCACAGACGGCTACGACGGCTTCATCAGCCTCGAAGTCAACCCGCGACTCGCCTACGAGACGGCCGCCACCATCGAGGAGGCCGAGCGCCTGTTCCGACGCCTCGGCCGCCCGAACGTGATGATTAAAATCCCCGCCGCGCAGGAGGGCCTGCCCGCCATCGAGGAGTCGATTTATCGCGGCATCAACATCAACATCACGATGATTTTCTCGATTGAGAACTACGAGCAGGTCGCCGAAGCTTACATCAAGGGTCTTGAGCGCCGCGCCGCCGAAGGCAAACCCGTCGACCACATCGCTTCGGTCGCGAGCTTCTTCGTCTCGCGCGTTGACACGTCGGTCGACACGGAGCTTGAGCGCCTCGCGCGCGACGCGAAGAGCGACGAAGAGAAGTCGCTTTATGAAAGTCTGCTCGGCAAGGCGGGCGTCGCCAACGCGAAGCTCGCCTACGCGAAGTTTAAAGAGATATTCCACGGCCCGCGCTTCGCGGCTCTTCGCGAGCGCGGCGCGCAGGTGCAACGCCCCTTGTGGGCCTCGACGGGGACGAAGAATCCGAAGTACTCGGACGTGCTCTACGTCGACAACCTCATCGGCCCGGAGACGGTCAACACCGTCCCGCCCGCGACCTACACGGCCATCCGCGACCACGGGCGCGCGCGCCTGACCATCGAGGAAGGCTTGGAAGAGTCGCGCGCGCTCTTCGCGAAGCTCGCCGAGATTGGCATCGACCTCGGCGAAGTGACCGAGAAGCTTCAGCGCGACGGACTCGAAGCCTTCGTCAAATCCTTCGACACGCTCGTCGAATCAATCGAGGCCAAACGCGCCGCGCTCCTGACGGGCATCGCGGAGCGTCTGACGGCCTCGCTCGGCACGCACGCCGACGCCGTCAACGCCGCGCTCAAAGAGGCCGACAAGGGCGAGGCCACGCGCCGCATCTGGCGCAAGGACGCCGCGCTCTGGAAGTCGGAGGAAGAGCATCAGAAGGTCATCCGTAACTCGCTCGGCTGGCTGACGGTCGCGGAGACGATGATCGGCGTCGCCGAAGAGCTGCGCGCCTTCGCCGAGGGCGTGCGCTCTGAGTTCGAGTACGTCATGGTCTGCGGCATGGGCGGCTCGTCGCTCGCGCCCGAAGTCATAAGTCGAACCTTCGGCCGTCAGGAGGGCTGGCCCGAGCTGCTCGTGCTCGACTCGACCGACCCGGACACGGTCGCTGCGCTGCGCGAGCGAATCCATCCAGCGCGCACGCTCTTCGTCATCGCCTCAAAGTCGGGGACGACGATTGAGCCTTTGGCGTTTTATAAATACTGGTACGCGGAGGTCGCGCGGCTCAAGGAGAATCCGGGCGAGAACTTCGTCGCCGTCACAGACCCCGGCACGAAGATGGAGGCCGACGCCAAGCGCGACCACTTCCGGCGCATCTTCCTCAACCCCTCAGACATCGGCGGCCGCTACTCCGCGCTCTCCTACTTCGGCATGCTGCCCGCCGCCTTGATGGGACTCGACGTTCGCAAGCTCCTCGAAAGAGCGCGCTGCATCATGCAGGCGTGCGCGCAGGTCGTGCCCGCTGGCGAAAATCCCGGCGCGCGTCTCGGCGCGATAATCAGCGAGTGCGCCAAGGCGGGCCGCGACAAGTTGACCGTCATCGCCGACCCGCGCATCGAATCGCTCGGACTCTGGATTGAACAGCTCATCGCCGAGAGCACTGGGAAGGACGGCCGGGGCATCGTGCCCATCGCGGGCGCGATACCCGGAGAGCCGTCCGTCTACGGCGACGACCGCCTCTTCGTCTCCATCGCCGTCGAGTCGTTGGACGCCGGGACGGCGGCAAAGCTCAAGGCGCTCGAAGAGGCCGGGCATCCGGTCATCTACCGGAGGCTCGTAGACCTCTACGACCTCGGCGAAGAGTTCTTCCTGTGGGAGTTCGCCACGGCGTTTGCGTGCTGGCGGCTCGGCGTCAATCCGTTCGACCAGCCGAACGTGCAGGAGGCGAAGGACGCGACGCGCGAATTGCTCGAAGCCTTCGCGCGCGAAGGCTTGCCGCGCACGCGCGGCGCGCTCGTCGGCGACGGCGTGATTACCATCTACGCGGCGGGCGAGTCGGCGGCGGGGCTGCCGACTTCCTCGGTCGCCGACGCCGTGCACGCGCACCTCAAGCGCGCGGCGGCGGGCAAGTACATCGCGCTGCTCAACTATTTCGAGGAGACGCCCGAACACGACGAGGCGATTCAGGAGTTGCGTCTGCTGCTGCGCGACGTGACGCGCTGCGCCCCGACGAGCGGCTACGGGCCGCGCTACCTGCATTCGACGGGCCAACTGCACAAGGGCGGCCCGCCCAACGGCGTCTTCATCCAACTCACCGCGCCCGACGCCGTAGACTGCCCCGTGCCGGGCGAGCACTACACGTTCAGCGCCCTCAAGGACGCGCAGGCGCTCGGCGATTGCCGCGCGCTGATGGCGCACGGCATGCCGATCATCCGGGTCAACCTC
>DASUNL010000287.1:0-11960 GCA_036277175.1 Pyrinomonadaceae bacterium
GTCGGCGATTGCGTAAAGCGCCGTCTGCGCCGAGCGGCGCGAGGGCGAACGCGGCGCGGCCGTGTAGAGACGGTCTTTGATGATGTCGAAGTAGCGCGCCGACAGTGTGACCGTGCAGAAGTTGTAGAGCGCGTGATAGACCGTGTGGAACTCGTAAGCCTCGTAGGCGCGCACGACGCGCTCGGCCACCGCGTCCAACTCGGCGAGCGCCCAACGGTCAATCTCCTGTAACTCTTCGTCCGCGACCGAGTCGCGCGCCGGGTCGAAGCCGTGCAGGTTGCCGAGCGCGAACCGCGCCGTGTTGCGAATCTTCCGGTAGGCGTCGCCCGCGCGTTGCAGAATCTCGTCCGAGCAGCGCACGTCTTCCTGATAGTCGCTCGACGCGACCCACAGACGTAAGATTTCCGCGCCCGAGTCCTTGACGACCTCGTTCGGCGAGATGCCCGTCCCCGCCGACTTCGACATCTTCAAGCCCTGCACGTTGATGACCCACCCGTGCGTGATGACCGACTTGTATGGCGCGGCGTCGTGCGAGGCGAGGCCGACCATCAGAGAAGAGTTGAACCAGCCGCGATACTGGTCGCCGCCTTCGAGATAAACTTCCGCCGGCCAGCGCAACCCTTCGTATTTCTCCAACACCGCGACCGAAGACGAGCCGCTGTCGAACCACACGTCGAGGATGTCCGTCTCCTTCGTAAACTCCCGCGCGCCGCACTTCGCGCACGCATAGCCTTCGGGCAGAAGCTCGCTCGCCTCGCGCGCGTACCATGCGTCGGAAGACTCGCGCTCGAAGATGTCCGCGACGTGGCGGATGAGAGCGGGATGGACGGCCGCCTCCTCGCACGACTTGCAGTAGAAGGCGGGGATGGGCACACCCCACACGCGCTGGCGCGAGACGCACCAGTCGGGACGCCCCACGAGCATGTTGCGCATGCGCTCCGCGCCCCACGCCGGTATCCACTCCGTCTGCGCAATCTCGCGCAGAGCGCCCTGACGTAGGGACTGCGGCACGTCCGTCTCGTTGTCCACGTAGTTCGTGCGGTCGCGGCCGTCTTCGTCGAGTTCGACCGGCTGCACGTCGCGCGTGGGCGCGTCGAGCGAGATGAACCACTGCGGCGTCGCGCGGAAGATGACGGGGTTGTGACAGCGCCAGCAGTGCGGGTAGCGGTGTCGGTAGTCTTCGCTAAAGAGCAGCACGCCACGCTCGCGCATGAACTCGACTATCTTCGGGTTCGCGTCAAACACGCGCTCGCCCGCGAAGTGCTCGACGTCCGAGGTGAAGCGGCCCGACGCATCGACGGGGCAGTAGATTTCGAGGCCGTAGGATTTGCCGATGACGAAGTCGTCGTGGCCGTGGCCGGGCGCGGTGTGAACCAGCCCCGTGCCCGCCTTGCTCGTCATGCGTTTGTCGCGCGCCTCTTTAACGTCGAGTTCCGTCTCCGCGTCGGCCTCGCCGCCCAAGGTGACGTGGTCGCCGAGCATGACGAGCGACGGGCGGTCGAGCCAAGCGTGGCGACACTCCAAGCGGTCGAGCAGCGCGCCCTGAAAACGCGCGAGGACGTTGGGCTTGGCGTGCTCGGTCACAGTGAAGCTCGCGCTGATGCCGTCGCCCTCGTCGCCGTCCGTCTCCGTGACTTCGGAGAGTTTCGCGATGCCGCACTTCTCCGCCACGTCCTGCATCAAGTCGCTCGCGACGACGTAGACTTCGCCGTTCTCGGGGTTCTCAAACGCCGCGTACTCGAAGAGCGGGTTGACGGCGATGCCGAGGTTGGCGGGCAGAGTCCAAGGCGTCGTCGTCCAGATGAGGAAGAAGACGCGGCGGCCCGCGAGCGCCTTGTCAATCGAGGCCGGGTCGCTCGCGAGCGGGAACTTGACGTAGACGGACGGGCTCGTGTGCTCGTTGTACTCGACCTCGGCCTCGGCGAGCGCGGTCTGGTCGTGTATGCACCAGTAGACGGGGCGCGCGCCCTTGTAGACGTAGCCGCGCTCGACGAAGCGACCGAAGAGGCGCGCCGTCTCGGCCTCGTAGGTGTTCGACATCGTCAGGTATGGGTTCTCCCACAGGCCCGTGATGCCGAGCCGTCGGAAGTCGCGCGTCTGACTTTTGAGCGCGGCGGCGGCGTGCTCGCGGCAGGCGCGGCGGATGCTCGTCGCGGGCATCTGCGCCTTCTTAGGCCCAAGCTTGCGCTCGACGTGCAACTCGATGGGGAGGCCGTGGCAGTCGTAGCCGGGGACGTAAGGGGCGTCAAAGCCCATCATCGTCCGCGACTTGACGACCAAGTCTTTGAGAATCTTATTGAGCGCCGTGCCGAGATGGATGTCGGCGTTGGCGTAGGGCGGGCCGTCGTGGAGTATGAACTTGTCGCGGCCCGCGCGCGCGCGGCGGATGAGTTGGTAGAGGCCCATCTCGTCCCACTTCTTGAGACGCGCGGGCTCGGACTGGCCGAGGTTCGCCTTCTGCGCGAAGGCGGTCTTCGGGAGGTTGACCGTCTTTTTCAACTCCAGAGGGGTTTCTGCTGTAGACATGAAAAGTTCGCTTCCTTCGATGAAAAATAGATACTAGCGCACTCGTCGGGCAAAACTGAAACGCCCGGCCCATCGTCTCTTTCGAGGATAGGCCGGGCGCGTTTCGCCAGCGTTAAATGTTCGGTCGGCCGTCAGCCGATAAACAGCTCCTCCTCGCTGTAGGTCTGGTCAATCTGTTTTGGGGCGGGGGAGACGAGCACTTCCAGACCGCGCCGCACCCCCGCCATAATCGCCGCCAGCTCGCGCGCCGGGCTGACGAGCTTCGACTGGATGAAGATGGTGGTGGCGGCGAGCTGGTTGTGCGTCTCGTCTATCGAGTGGCTGATGCGCTCGATTTTATCGCGTGCCGTCTCGGCCGAAAGCCCCACAATCTCGCGCAGCTCCCTGACCTCGTCGCGCACCAAAGACATCGACTCCGAGAAATGCATCGTCGCCGTCGCTAAGTGGTTCGACATCAGGCTGACCTGCTCGGCGACTTCCTTCCCTTGCGCGGCGATTAGGCGTACCTGATCGGTGAGCGCGCCGACGCGCTCGATTAAAGGCTCGACGCGACGCTCGACGTTCGCGACGGTGCGCACGAGTCGGCGCACCGAGAACGCGACGGCGACCATCGCCACGGCGAAGATGAAGAACATCGCCGCGACGAAGACCAGAACCCAGAAGGCGGGGTCACTCGTGCTCATCTGAAAAGCTATCGTCATTCAGCTCTCGGCGGTCAGCTTTAAATACCTCGAATCCGTGCGCCCGGCTCTCAGCAGTCAGCCCTCGATGCCCGGCTTCTTGTCCCGGCTGAAAGCTGAGTGCTGATAGCTGAACGCTTCCTTACCCGTTCTCGCCCTCGTAGTAGGTCGGGGCGGGCTCAATCGCGCTCGATTCTGTGCGGCGCTTCTCCTCGGTGTAGGCGCGCTTTCCGGCTTCGAGCGCGGCCGAGAAGTGTTCGCCGCGCCGCGCGGCGGCCTCGCGCACCGTCCCGGCCAGCTCCCCGGCGCGCGTGCGCCCCGTCTCGTAGTACTCGCCCGCGCGTGCGCGCGCCAGCGACGCGCCCTCGCGCGCGCTGTCGACGCCTTTGCGCGTCGCGTCGGCGATGTCGCCGCGCAACTCGCGCCCCGACTTCGGCGCGAACAGCAGCGCGACGGCCGCGCCGACCACGCCGCCGAGCACGAAGCAGAAGAGCTGCTTCGACATATCCTCGCCCGCGTCGCGTCTGCGTAGTTGATTCGACATGACGATCTCTCTTCCCGTCAGAAGTTTTAGCAGCCGGCAGAAACTTGTCGCTCTCGGAAATCTCGCAGCCCGACTATATCAAATGCGTTTGAAGCCGCGCAAGAAACTCTCATCCGGCGCGCGTCTGCGGCGCGACGGTCGGCGTCGGCGTGGCAGTGGGCGACGGCGAGGCGGGGATGATTGGCTCTCGGACGATTCCGATGAAATCCAGATTCACCTGACCGTTGTCACTCACACTCTTTCGATAGCTGATGGCGTTGCGGCCCGCCCTGAGCGGCAGAGACTCCGTCCGCGTGAGCCAAACGTTCCAACGGTTGGTGCTCGATTCAAGGAACGTTTGTTTGACGCGCTCTTCGTTAACATAAATCGTGAGCGTCCTCTCGGAGTTGTTCCCGTTCGCATAGCAGAGGCCAACCTGATACTGACCGTCAGAGGGGACATCGACCCAAAAAGTCGTGCTCACTACGGGCTGCACGCCATACCCCGAGACGAAGCCGTCGCCGGAAAAACCCGCGTGCTCCGAGTCCTTGGAAGCGCCGCCCGAAAGGTCTGCGTCCTCGGCCTCGTAGTAACGCGATTCACCCGCCGTCGACTTCGTGCAAGGACGCGGCCTCTCAAACAGGCGAGTGACGGGACGAGGCCAGAGGAAGTAAGCGGCTGCGGCCGCGAAGAGGATGACGGCCGCCGTCAGCGGCTTGAAGGGAAAATTTTTACTGCTCTCCCTCGGGGAAAAGAAATGTTTCGGCACGGGTCTGGGGACACTTCTGGGAATCTCCTCCGCGAGCTTTTCAATCAGCGCGCGCACGTCGCGATGCCAACGAACGTCGTCCACTTTCCAAGCCTGTCTGCGCGCGAGGGCGGCTATCTCGACGGGCAGGTCGGCTTCGCCCGGCATGTCCGCGTCTTCGACGAGAACGGGGATTACCTTGATGCCTCGCTTGAGGGCGGTGGCGATTTCGAGCCGCACGTAATCGTTCGGGGCGTCCAATCGCCGCCCGCGCGCGTCCGAGCAAGTCAGCCAGTGTCGCCCGATGATGACGAGCAGAATTTTGCATGCGCCGAAGGCGTCTTCAATCTCTTCGACAAAGTCCTGACCGGGCGGGATGCTGTCGACGTCGAAAAAAATAACCTGCGGGCCGAAATGCTCGATTAGTTTATCGGAGAGGCGTCCGGCGTGCGCCGCGTTTTCAGACCGGCGGTAGCTGATAAAGATTTTCGAGGGCTCGGCGGGTGAAGGTGAGGGAGCCATGCTTAGGGTCTTTCTCGAACGAGGAGTTATCTCACTGCTTCCCGCGTCTCTCCCTACGGAAGGTTATCACTGCTCGGGTCGTCGCCCGCGTCGTCGTCGCCGTCGTACTGTTTGAGTTTGCGGTAGAGGGTCTTGCGGCCGATGCCGAGGGCGCGCGCGGCGCGCGTCTTGTCGCCGCCCGTGTAGTCGAGCGTGGCCTCGATGGCGCGTCGCTCGATTTCGTCAATCGTCGCCGGGACTTCGATTTCGAGCCGGAGCTGGCGGCCTTCCTGCGCGGCGCGCTCGCGCTCCCCGCGCACGCGCCCGCGCTCGTCGTGGGCCGCACGCGCGACCGACTCGGGCAAGTCGTCAATCTCGATTTGCCTGCCGGAAGCGATGATGACGGCGCGCTCGATGGCGTTCTCAAGCTCGCGGACGTTGCCCGGCCACTCGTAGGCGACGAGCGCCGCGAGCGCCGTCTTCGAGATGCCGGAGACGAAGCGGCCCGTCTTCTGTTTGTAGTGTTCGAGGAAGTGTATGACGAGCGGGTGGATGTCGCCGGGACGCTCGCGCAAGGGGGGCAGGTTAATCGGGAAGACCGAGAGGCGGTAGAAGAGGTCGCGCCTGAAATTTCCTTCCTCGACGGCGCGCGCGAGGTCTACATTCGTCGCCGCGACCACACGCACGTCCGAGCGCAGGACTTCGCTCCCGCCGACGCGCGTGAACTCGCCGTCTTGAAGCACGCGCAACAGACGCACCTGAGCGGACGGACTCATCTCGCCTATCTCGTCAAGGAAGAGCGTGCCGCCGTCGGCCTCCTCGAAGCGTCCGCGACGGCGCGCGCGCGCGTCCGTGAACGCGCCGCGCTCGTGTCCGAAGAGTTCGGTTTCGAGGAGCGTCTCCGGAATCGCGCCGCAGTTGAGTTTGATGTAGGGACGGTCTTTGCGCCCCGAGTTGTAGTGGATGAGGTTGGCTAAGAGTTCCTTGCCCGTGCCCGACTCGCCCTGAATGAGGACGGAGGTCGCGGTGTCGGCGACGTTCAAGGCCAATTCAATTGCGCGCCGGATGGTCGCGGCCTGACCGATGATGCGCTCCTCGGCGTGGCGCTCGTGGATGACGCTGCGCAGACGCATCACCTCGGCCGAGAGTTGGTCGCGCTCTAAGGCCGTGCCGATTTGAACGGCGATGCCTTCGGCGAGCGCAATCTCGTGCTCGTCGAAACCTTCGCGCTGCGCGCCCCAGACGAAGCCGAGCAGCCCGTAAGCCTGCTCGCCGATGCGGACGGGCGCGACGAGCGCGGCGCGGCCGCCCAAGGTCGAGTTGAAGGCGAGGCGCAAAGGCTCGGGGAGCGTCGAGTCGAGGAGCGTGAGCGTGCGTCGCTCTTTGAGAAGCTCGGTCAGGGCGGGGAAGTCCGTGATGTCGATGGCTTGGCCGTGCGCCTCGATGAGGCGGCGGACGCCCTCGGTCGAGGCGCGCGGCGCGGCGCGGAAGGCGACGAGGCTGATGGACTTTCCCGAAGGCTCAAGCACGCCGAGCGCGCAGTAGTCCGCGCCGACGAGCGCGACGGCGCGCTCTAAGACGAGCGAAGTAATCTCGCGGAAGTCGGAGCGCGCGTTGAGGGTGTTGGCGATTTCGAGGAGCGAGCGCGTGCGGTGCGCCTCGCGCTGCTTGTCCGTGTAGAGGCGCGCGTACTGGTAGCCGACGCCGATTTGCCGCGCGATGGACTGAAGAAAAGAAACCTCCTCGTCGAGCCATCGGCGGACGCCGCGCGTCGTGTGAAGGCCGACGAGGCCGAGCACGTTGCCGTCGAGGACGACGGGGACGATGAGCAGCGAGCGCGTGCCGAGGTTCGCGGGTAGAAGTCCGATGCGCGGGTCTGTGCCGAAGGCCGACGTGTCGTCGATGCGTATCGGGCGCGTCAGGTCGAAGCGTTCGGAGAGCTGTCGGAAGTCGACGGGGATGGACGTGCCGAGACTCGAAGGGACGTCTTCGGCCGCGCGCCACTCGTGGCTGATGCGAAGCTCCGAGCCTTCGACTATCTGAATCACGTCGCAACGGTCGACGCCCATCATGCGCCCGAGTTCGGCGATGACGGCGCGGAGGAAAAGGTCGAGGTCGATTTCGGAGTGGATGTCGGGCGCGAGGCGGTCAACGAGGCGTTCGCGCGCCTCGTGCATTTTGATCTTGCGTTCGAGCGAGAGCGCGTCGGGCGAGCTGGCCGGCGAGATGGTGGGGCGCTGCTGTGACAAAAGTTCGGAAACCGCTCCTTCAAGCGAAAGTGCCCAACTGAACCTGCGTGTTCCGGCGGTCGAGGGCGGGCGTTTGATGAGGAGAGGCGTCCGCCCACGGCTTCGTGCCGAAAGGTTTTACCACGGGCGCGAATCATAACGAAGCGCGCGCGCGGTTGCCAAGCAACGGGGGGAGCTTAGAGGCCGGGGGTCAAAAGTAAAAGGTCAGTGAAAGCGTCTCGCCTTCACTGACCTTTGAGCGGTGAACTCTTCTCTTAGTTCGCCTGCGCGATTTCCGGAAGCAGGCGGAAGTGTGCGCGCGCCTCGTCGGGCGAGAGCAGCGGGTGGTAGGTCTTGCCGTAGCGCCCCGTGATGATGCGCACATACTTCTGCGTCTCGTCGAAGGGCGGCACGCCGTCGTACTTATCGACGTTGCCTTCGCCGGCGTTGTAGCCCGCGAGCGCCATCACCACGTCGCCGTTGAAACGCTTGAGGAGCCAGCGCAGGTACTTCGTGCCCGCCTCGATGTTGGCCTCGGGGTTGTTGGCGTCGTCGCACTTGAAGCGGCGCGCCGTGTCGGGCATCAACTGCATCATGCCGCGCGCGCCGGCGTGCGAGACGGCCTTCGGCTTGTACTTCGACTCCTGCCAGATGACGGCGTGGAGCAGACGCGGGTCGACGCCGTGGCGCTCGCCCGCGCGGTAGATAATCTTGTCAAGCTCGCGGTCGCCCGAAGAGGGCAGGTCGGCCGGGAGAAAATCTTCGGCCGCCATGATTGCGCTCGCCTCGACGACGGGCGCGATGGCGCGCGTCACGGGCGTGTCCACGATGTGCGTGAAAGCGAGAAACGCGAAGAGCGCGTATGAGGCGAACTTAAAAGAGCGAAACAGGGGGAAATGCCGGGGACTTAGCTGCATTCAGTCGTTCTCCATGTGCTGGGGCGGCCCATTCAGCAGAACCGCACGTCAGTTGCGTCCGATTTGTAATGCTTTCGGCGCATAGCTTGGGGGCTACGCATGGTGGAAACGATCAGTCTGCAAAAGAGCAGTTATCGAGACCGCGAATATGATGGCTAACCCCTGCCTTCGGTTGCACGTCGCGCATCGAATATGTGCATTTAAGTCCTTATGCTGTATGTATTTAAATCAACAGGGCGTAAGCTACTGTGACCCCAACGGTTGCCCGGCCGGTCGTTCATCCTGAGCGATGTTTAAAAGCTCCGACGGCGCGCGTCGCGTACTGTAGGGGTACGAAATCCCAGCGCGGCGCGAAAATAATTTCGACGCCCGCGCGAGCGAGCGGACGCGCGGGGCCTCCGCGCGCATCGAACCGAGAGCCTTTCAGTTGCCTGTCAAATTTAGCGTTCGTATAATCGTTCGGCCACGGTTTATCGACGAGAGAGTTATCCGGAGAGGTTAAGGGATGCCCATATACGAATACTCCTGTCGGAAGTGCAACGCGCACATAGAGGTCATGCAGAAGGTTTCCGATAAGCCGCTCGCGCGCCACGCGGGCTGCGGCGGCCGACTCGAAAAAGAGTGGTCGCGGACGGGCTTTCAGTTCAAAGGCACGGGCTGGTACGTGACCGACTACGCGGGCCGCAAGACGGACGCGAAGGAATCACAGACGGAGGCGAAGGAGACGAAGGAGTCCGCGCCGAAGAGTGAAACTAATGAAACTGCGGCGGCGGCGGACGCGACTTCGGCGTCGAAGGAGAAGAAGGGCAAGGCCGCGAAGTCTCCTAAGCCGACGACCGCGCCGACGGGCGGCGACTAGAACACTTACGCGCGCCCGCTCGTCCGAGCGGCGCGGAAACAACTTGAGCGTAGGGAGTAAAAAACTTTTGCGCGCGCGTCTTCAAACTTCAAACGCCTTCCTGCTCGCGGCGCTCGTACTCGTACCCGCGCTCGTCTTCGCACAGGCGGGGCGCAGGCCGGCGGCCGTGGCGAGCGTCGAACGCTCGGCCACCATCAACGTCGTCGTCGAGCGCGCCGAAGGCGCGGGCGCGCAACTGACGGCCAAGGAACTCGCGCTCTACGACGGCGGCATCGAGCAGACCATACAGGGCTTCTCGCAAGACCCCACACCCGCGCGCATCCTCATCCTCGTCGATAACTCACTTTCGTTGCGCGCCGACGTGGAGAAGCTGACGCAGGCGACGCGCGAGTTCGCCTACGAGATTTACGAAGGCGACAAGGTGATGATCGTCGGCTACGACGAGACGGCGGAGGTCATCGTCGGTTGGACGGACGACGCCAAAGAGATTGAGAAGAGTCTCACGCTCTTCCGCAAGCAGGGCGACCCGCGCCTGTTCGACGCGCTGCGCGACGTGATGAGCGCGGAGCTGCAACCGCTCGGCGTCTCGGCCCGCAAGCGCGCCATCGTGCTCGTCGCCGACGGGCTCGACCGAGGCAGTAAGACCAAATTCCCAGACCTCCTCGCCGACCTACAGAAGCAGGACATCACCGTCTACGCGCTACAGATTCCCGACCGCACGGGCGGGGCGCTCCGGCGCGACCGGCCCAAACCGAATCAAGTCATTCAACAGTTGGTCGAAGGGACGGGCGGCCGGATACTTTCGGTCGAAGAGCCGGGCGAGGCGGCCAAGAGCATCTGCGACGAGTTGCGCAAGAACCGCTACGTGCTCTCCTACACCCCTGCGAGCGTCAGCTACTACGACAACCGTCGGCTTCTGCTCGTCGGCCCCGAAGGCGTCCAAGTCCGCTCGAAGACACTCCAGCCCGCGCAAATCGTCGTTAGGTGAGTCGGGGATCGTCAATCGTGAATCGTGTTCGAGCGGCACGCCGACTGGAAAAGGCCCTTCAAGTTTGAAGGGCCTTTCAACTTCTATTCACGATTAGCGATTGACGATTCACCATTCACTCTTTCTTCCGGCTGTAGATGAAGAACATGACGGCCATGATGATGAGGAGGAGTGTTTCGAGGACGATGAAGTATTTGAGGCCGAGGCGGCCGTCCTCGTCGCGCGCGTTCTGGTAGATGAAGAACGTGCCGAAGAGGAGTCCGCACGCGAGCCAGATGAGTTGTCGTTTAGTGTCCCACACGGCGCGTCGCTTCCCGCCCCTAGTAGTTGCCGGCCTAAACCTTCGAGCGAAGTTTCTGTAGACGCTCGGCCGCGGCGTTCAACGTTTCGTCCTTTTTGCAGAAGCAGAAGCGCACCTGCTGCGCGCCTAGCTCCGGCCGACTGTAGAAGCTTGAGCCGGGGACGCAGGCGACGCCGACCTCGCGCACGAGGTGGCGCGTGAACTCCACGTCGTCGGCGAAGCCGAAGTCCGCGATGTCGGTCATGATGTAGTAAGCGCCGTCGGGCTCGAAGACGCGGAAGCCCGCCTCGCGCAGGACGGGCAGGAGCATGTCGCGACGGCGTCGGTAGTCCGTCTGCAAGTGCTCGTAGTACTCGCGCGGGAGGCCGAGCGCGAAAGCCCCGGCCGCTTGTAAGGGCGCGGCCGCGCCGACGGTCAGGAAGTCGTGAACCTTGCGGATGGCCGACGTGATTTCGGGCGGGGCAATCACATAGCCGACGCGCCAGCCCGTCACCGAGTAGGTCTTCGACATCGAGTTGACGACGACCGTGCGCTCGCGCATGCCTTCCAACTGCGCCATCGAGATGTGCGCGACTTCCTTGTCCTCGCGCGGGTAGAGGATGTGCTCGTAGATTTCGTCCGTGAAGCAGAGCGCGTCGTGCTCGCGGCAGAGCGCGGCGACGAACTCCATCTCTTCGCGCGTGAAGACCTTGCCCGTCGGGTTGTTCGGGTTACAGAGGATGACGGCCTTCGTGCGTTGGCTAAAGGCGGCGCGCAGCTCTTCGCGGTCGAACGTCCAGTCGGGCGGGCGCAAAGCGACGTGTCGCGGGCGCGCGTCGGAGAGGATGGCGTCGGGCGCGTAGTTCTCGTAGAAGGGCTCGAAGATGACGACCTCTTCGCCGGGGTCGACGGTCGCCATCATCGCGGCAATCATCCCCTCGGTCGAGCCGCAGGTGACGGTGATTTCCGTCTCCGGGTCGACGTCGAGTCCGAGATGCCAGCGCGTCTTCGCGGCAATCGCGTCGCGGAAATCCTTCGCGCCCCAAGTGATGGCGTACTGGTTAACGTCCCGCGCGATGGCCTCGGCCGCCGCGCGCTTAATCTCTTCGGGGGCGGGGTAATCGGGGAAGCCTTGCGAGAGGTTGACCGCGCCGTGCCGCATGGCCTCGCGCGTCATCTCGCGGATGACCGACTCGGTGAAGAGACTCGCCTTCTGCGAGACGTGACGATGTTTTGAGGCGGCGGGCGTCGTCATGGTATTTCCTTCCGGCGCTGAAGAGGCGGCGCGCTTTCAGTCGGGCGTCGAGCTTTGCTGCTCGGCGGCCTGCTGGCGCAGTTGGTCGATGATGGAGTTGATGGCGGGGGCGAGTCGGCCGTCGGGCGCGAGTTCGAGGTACTTCTCGTAGGCGGCGACGGCCTCCTTCCAGCGTTCGAGTTTTTCGTAGGCCGCGCCGAGCATCTGGTAGAGCACCGGCTCGGTGTCGGAGAGCTGCGCGACGGCCTTGCGGAGGGATTCGACCGCGCCCGCGTAGTCGCCTTGGTCTTCGAGGACGATGGCTAACCCCGTGTGCGCCTCGGGCTGGAAGCCACGGCCCTCGCGGATGGCGCGGCGGTAAGAGGCGACGGCGTCAGCGTACTGGGCCAGCTCGCGCAGGACGCGCCCCTCGACGGCCGACGCCTCGGCGTAGGCGAGACGCAGGCGACGCGCGG
>DASUNL010000288.1:0-8469 GCA_036277175.1 Pyrinomonadaceae bacterium
AGGGCATCAGCGCCTTGCAGTCGCTCAACTACCTGACCCCGCCCAACGGCCTCTTCCCCCCCGACTACATCAAGGCCATGACGCCGAACCCCGAGGACTTGAAAATCACCTTCGACGAGGCGTCGCCCGACCTGCTCTCGAAGTTGATGCAAGGCTCAAACGACAAGTATCACGTCTCGGTCGCCTTTCAGGTGCGCCCCGTCCTCATCGCGCCGCCCGAGCCGGCCGCCTACTCGCTGCTCGTCGGCGTCAATTACACGACGACGCCCGAGACCGTCATCGGCGAGGACGGAGTCGTCATCCCCATCCTCCCCTCCATGGGGCCGACCATCACGCGGATTGAGCCGGAGAGCTTCGAGGCCGGCGACCTCGTCACCGTCCACGGCGCAGACCTCCACCTCGCGGGCCTCTCCGTCTCGCTCGGCCCGGTCGATTTGCCCGTCGTCATGCAGCGACCCGACCGCTTGCAGTTCGAGGCGCGCGCAGACCTCTTGACCGGCGAACGCATCTCGGCCGGCGGCCACGCGCTGACGGTCGGGCAGGAAGTCACCCCGACACGGCGACGCCGCAGCAACGTCCTCGTCGCGAACCTTTTGCCGACGGTCTTCACCGTCGCCTTCACGGCCCCGCCGACGGTCATCGTCGGCCCGCCCGACCGCGCGCACGGCACGCTCCTCGCGACCGGGCTTCTGCTCGGCAAAGACGACGACGACGTGTTCCTCGCCCTCTACCGCGACGGCGAGACGGCGCGCGTCATGGACTACTTCACGAAGGAGGCGCTCATCCCCGGCCCGCCGGGCCTGCCGCAGACGCGCAAGCACCTCGTCATGCTCGGCGACGAGGACGCCGTCGTGCGCGGCCCTTACCGCGTCATCCTGCGCGTCAACGGACAGCAGGCCAAGCAAAGCCCGGAGCTTATCTTCTGAGAGCGGGTGACTCGTTTCGATGATGGCCGCGAGTAAAAAGAAGAGCGAGCTGGTGACGTTTACGCCGCGCCTGCGCGGCGCGGACGCGGTCGCCAACTACTGGATGCGGCAGGCCACGCTTCGCCTGCGGCGCGAGGTCTCGTGGTGCTGGTCGGAGCGCGGCGCGGGCACGCCGCAGACGGTCGCCGCGCTCCCGCCCTTCGCCGACCGCGCCTCGGCCTCGCTCGACCTCAGCCGCTTCTGGGAGGAGAAGCAGCGTTTCTATTTGACGGACGCGACGGCACGCTACCTGACCGAACAGCTCAACGTCGCGCCGCCCGACGTCGGTGGTGGGGCGCGCGGCTCGTTCGCGTGGGTCGTCGCGGAACTCGAATTAGACGACGCGGCCTCGTTCACACTCGCGCTCGCGCTGACCACCGCGCTCGACGCCAGCATGGGCAGCGTCATCGCCTCGTGCCTCAACGACCAGACGCGCACGCACCCGAACCTCGCGCTCGCGCAGAAACTCTGGGACGCGCCCGAAGAGATTCTCGCCTTGGCCGACCCCGCGCACGCGCTCTTCGCGCGCGGTCTCCTCGTGCGCTCGCGCGCCGAAGCCGCGCGAGCGGCCGAGACCGAATGGGACGCGCCGCTCACCGTCCCTTCCGTCGTCGCGCGCCAACTGCTCTTCCCCGACGCGCCGCTCCCCTCCGGCCTCACGCCGCTCGAAGAGAAGTCGCGCGACGGCGACGCGCTCGCCGAGACGTCGCGGCTCGTCGCGCTCAGACTCGCGGACGAAGACGCCGGCACTCTTCGCGTCGTCCCCGTACTCGGGCCGAAGGGCGCGGCGCGGCGCGGGACGGTCGCGACGGTCGCGCGCGCCTCGGGGCGCGGGGCGGTCGAGTTGGAGGCGCGCGCGTCTGACGCCGAAGACTTGCCTTACCTGAACTCTCTGGCGACGCTCTGCTGGCTCAGAGACCTCTGCCTCTTCATCGCCCGCGAGCCTTCGGCGCACGACGGCCAGCACGGCTCGCAAAACTTTCTGCCGGCCGCGACCATCCCCGCGATTCTGTTCGTCGCCGCCTCCGAGCGCGCGCAAGTCGCGAGCGTCCCCGACGAGCTACAACTCCCGGCCGTCAACGCGCCCGTCTACGACTACGCCGAGCGCGTCGCCCACTGGAAGCGCGCGCTCGGCGCGAAGGCGCGCGGGCTCGACTCGACAATCGCCGAAGCCGCGCGCCGCTTCCGCTACGAGCGCGAGACGATTGACGCCGTCGCCGAGGGACTCAAGCGCCTGCCGCGACGCATCGACGGGGAAGAGTTCTTCGCCGCCTGCCGCGCCGAACTGGCCGAAGACATCGGCGAGCTGGCGAGCCGCGTCGCGCCGCGCTTCGAGGGCGAGGAGCTGATTCTGCCGCGCAAGCAGCACCTACAGTTCGAGGAGCACCTGCGCGCGATGCGCGCGCTCACCGAGGTTCACTATCGCTGGGGCACGGCGCGCGTCTGGAACGAGAGCGGCATCTCCGTCCTGTTCGCCGGCGCGCCGGGCACGGGCAAGACGATGGCCGCCGAAATCCTCGCCCTCAAGCTCGACCTCCCGATGTACCGCATCGACCTCTCGCAGGTCGTCAACAAGTACATCGGCGAGACGGAGAAGAACTTGAAGCGACTGTTCGACGCGGCCGACATCTCCGACGTGATTCTCTTCTTCGACGAGGCCGACGCGCTCTTCGGCAAGCGCAGCGAGGTCAAGGACTCGCACGACCGCTACGCCAACCTCGAAATCAGCTACCTGCTCGAACGCATGGAACGCTTCAAGGGCTTGGCGATTCTCGCCACCAACCGCAAGAAGGATTTGGACGAAGCCTTCCTCCGCCGCCTGCGCTACGTCATCGACTTCCCGCTCCCCGGCGAGCGCGAGCGCCTGCGCATCTGGCGTCAGATGATTCCCGCAGGCGTCGACGCCTCCGAACTCGACTTCGACTTCCTCGCGCGCCAGTTCCAACTCGCGGGCGGCCACATCCGCTCCATCATCTTTAACGCCTGTCTTCAGTCGGCCGACGGAGGCGAGGCGCGTCTCTCGATGCGCGAGGTCGTCATCGCGATTAAGCGCGAGTACGACAAGCTGAACCGCCCGGCGGGGCTTGAGCAGTACGGGCCTTATGCGTCGTTCGTCGAAGAGCTTGAGCACGAGAGGGAGGCCGCGCTGACCAGATGAGCAGAAGAAGCGTCCACGTCGAGCGTCTGGAGTTGCGCGTGCGCGGCGTCGCGCCGCACGCCGCGCGCGAGGCGGCCCAAGGGTTAGCGCGCGAGCTGCTCGAAGAACTCGCGCGCGGCGGCGGCGCGGAAGGAGCGCGCGCGGGCGGCGTCAGCGTCGAGCGCGTCGAGGCGCGAGTTCCGTCCTCCGAAGGATTGATGCGCGGCGAAGGCGGGCAGAGGGCGGTCGCGCGGCGCGTGGCCGGCGCGGTGCGCGCGCGAATCAGGTAGCGGCGAAGCGACCGAGGAGGAGACTTTTAACTATGGGTTACTTTCTGAAAGGCGCGCTCATCGAGTACGGCAGCGACTTCCTCGGGCCGCTGCCGAACGTCGTGCTCTTCCAGTTCAACCCGGAGAAGCTGACGCGCAACATCCAGATTCCGCGCCGCCCCGTGAGCGGCGCGAACCAGCGCGAAACCTCGCAGGCGGGCGAGGCGACCATCGAGAAGATAACGCTTCAGGCGCGCTTCTCGGCGGCCGACCAACTCGCCGCCAACAACCCGCTCGCGCGCACGATGGGCGTCGGCCCGCGTCTGGCCGCGCTCGAAAAGATGGTGCACCCGAGCAATAAAATCGGCGGCCTCATCGGCGCGGCCATCGACGCCGTCGGCGACGCCATCAGCAGCCTCGCCGGTGGCGACGACCCGCGCCAATCCGTCGCCCGCCAGCCCGTCCCGCGCCAAGCCTACCCACGCATCATCTTCATCTGGGGGCCTCTGCGCGTGCTGCCCGTCGTCATCGAGTCGATGAACATCACGGAGCTGCAATACGACTTCGTGCTCAACCCGACGCAGGCCGACGTCGACATCAGCCTCGCCGTCAACCCGATTGACAGCAGCTCCGACGACCTGCTCGGCCGTGGCGCGCTCGAATACTCGAACCTCGCCAAAGAGGCGCAGGCCGTCGCCAACCTCGCCAACACCATCGACCAAGTCGTCGATCTCATCCCGTTCTGACGCGAGAGGACGCGAGAGGAAGAGAGAGGACACACACGATGTTCGCAGAGTCGTCGAGATACTTTCAGCTCCGCACCGTCGACGCCAGAACGGCGGACGGGCGCGAGGTGCGCGCCGTCGTCCTGCGCCGCCTGCCCTTCGTCGCCGGACGCCCGACGGTCGTCCGTGGCAACGACCGGCTCGACGTGATGGCCGAGCGTCTGTTCAGCGACGCGACGCAGTTCTGGCACATCGCCGACGCCAACACAGACCTCGACTCGCGCGAGCTGGTCGAGGAGACGGGCCGCACGATTCTCGTCCCCGAGAAATGAAGTGAAATGAAGTGAAGTGAAGGAGCGCGGATGGCCTCGGTCTTCTACAGAATGTTTTTCGACAACCAGCCGGCCGACCAGCGGCGGCTCGACCTCTTCGAGGAGATAGTCGTCCGCCAGCAGGTTGACATGATGTGGGAGGCGCGTCTGGAGATGCCGGTCGTGATGGACGCTCTCGGCAAGTGGACGGGCGAGGACGAGCCGTTCCTTCAGGAGTACGCGCGCGTCCGCGTCGAGGTCAAGGTTGGCAACAAGCCCTTCGTCCCGCTCATCGACGGCCCGATTACCGAGCGCGTCGCCCCGCGCGACCCGCAGCCCGGCGCGAACAGCGTCACCATCGTCGTTAACGACGACAGCGTCTTTCTCGACCAAGAGGATTCGGTCGAGCGTTTCGATGATTTGGCCGACAGCGAAATCGCCGCGAGCATGTTCTCCGACACCGCGCAGCTCTCCGGCCCACCCGACATCGAGGACACGCCGCCGCAGCCCGACAACCCCGCGCGCGCGTCCGTCCAGCGCGGCACGCGGATACAACTGCTTCGCGCGCTCGCGCGCCGACACCACATGCACGCCTACGTCCTTCCGGGCGCGCAGCCCGGCGCGAGCATCGGCGCGTTCCGCTCGTTCCCCGCAGCGATTGACGGACTCGCGCCCCTCATCTTCGTCGGCGACAAACGCAACCTCGAACGCTTCGACCCGCGCACCGACGCGCGCCGCCCGGCCGACGTGCGCGCCGCCACTCTTAGTCTGCGCGACAAGCGCATCATCACGAGCCGCGCCTCGGCCTCGGACGCGACCCTGCTCGGCGACGCGCCGGCCGTCAACGCCGGTGGAAATCGTCCCTCGCGCCTGCTCCCGCCCGGCCACAGCGACACGGTAGACCTTGACCGTCGCACGCGCGGCGAGGTCGAGCGTCTGAGCCTCGCGACGGACGCGACCGGCCACGTCATGCCCTTCTACTACAAGGACGTGCTCTCGCCCTACCGACTCGTCTCGGTTCAACTCTCCGACAGCAAGTTGAGCGGCACGTACCTGCTGACGCGCGTGACGCACACCTTGAACCGCTCGGTCTACAAGCAGGAGTTCAGCGCGCGCCGCAACGCCGCGTCCGAGGCCGCGCCCGGCGCGGCAGGCGCTCTCGCCTCGCCGCAGGCGGCCGTCAGCGCGGCCGTCAGCTTCAACACACAGGGGGACATCTTCTGATGCCTGCCGAAGAGATGGAAGAACTGCTGGTTAGCTTGTCCGAGCAGGTGCGCGACCGCTTCTACGGCAAGTATCGCGGCCTCGTCACGGACGTCGAAGACCCCGAGACGATGGGCCGCATCGTCGCCAAAGTGCCCGAGGTCTTCGAGGAGCAGGAGACGCCTTGGGCGATGCCCGCCGTCCCGTTCGCGGGCGCGGGCCACGGCCTCGTGCTTCTGCCCGAAGTGGGCGACGGCGTCTGGATAGAGTTCGAGTCGGGCGACCCTTCGCGGCCCCTCTGGACGGGCTTCTGGTGGGGCGACGGCGAGCTGCCCGCACCCGGCGCGAAGAAGACTCGCGCGCTCGTCACGACCGCCGGCCATCAGCTCGTACTCGACGACGAAGGGAGCGAAGTCAAGCTCCTTCATTCGGGCGGCGCGGAGATGAAGATGACCGGAGGCAGCATCACGCTCTCGGTCGGCGGCGCGGAGATGAAGATGTCTTCGACCGACATCACCATCTCGCTCGGTGCGTCGGAGATAAAACTGACGCCCGCCGACCTGACGCTCAAGAGCGGCGGCGCGCAGGTCAAGCTCGTCGGCGCG
The DNA here is from genome assembly GCA_036277175.1 of Pyrinomonadaceae bacterium. GTDB lineage: Bacteria > Acidobacteriota > Blastocatellia > Pyrinomonadales > Pyrinomonadaceae > DASQDT01. Next base: position 6,216 of record DASUNL010000288.1, read on the forward strand.
GTCGTCAATATCAATAACGGCTCTATCACAGTGATGTGAAGTGTCGCGCGAGGGCGCGGCGTTTGGAGAGTTTGAGGAAGGAGGGCGCGGGGAAGGATGCCGGGAATTCTGACGACGACGAGCAGCGTGATGTGCGTCCACGGCGGGAGCGCCATCCTGACGACCTCGAACACGCTGATGACCGTCGCGGGCGCGCCCGCGCTTCTTCAGACGGACGTCCACACCATCGCGGGCTGCCCGTTTCAGATTCCCGTCGGCGTCGGCACGAAGCCTTCGCCGTGCGTCCGCATCGTGTGGCTGACGGGGACGACGCGCTTCACCGTCGGCGGCGTCGGCGTCCTGTCGCAGACGAGCCTCGGCATCTGCCTAAGCCCCGAGGGCATCCCGCAGAGCCTCGCCATCGTCTCCGGCGCGTCGCCGGGGACAATCGCGCTGTGAGAAGCGAGGGACGATGAACCCAGAGAACGGCAGACACCTTTCGTTCCCCTTCCGCGTCGGCGCGGACGGCCGCGCCGCGCAAATCTCGACGCTCGAAGAGCACATCCGCGACGAGCTGATTCAGTTGCTCTTGACCAACCCGGCCGAGCGTCTCTTCCTGCCCGACTTCGGCGGCGGCGTCCGCCGACTCGTCTTCGAGAGCGCCGACGACGCGACGGCCGGGATGGCGAAGGCCGTCATCACGCAATCGGTTTCGCGCTACCTCGGCCACCGCGTCACGCTCGAAGAGCTGTTGGTCACGGCGCGCGGCGAGACCATCGAGATTGATTTGAAGTACCGCATCGCCGGGACTGAAGACACGCGCGTGCTTCGTTTCCAGAGGCGCGGGGGCTAGGAGGCGTGGAGAGGCGAAGTCGGTAGGACGGCGCGCGCGGGCGTTGGAAGTTAAAAGTTCGGCCGCGCGGGCATCGCGGAGAGTCGGAGGCTTCAAAGCAAGTGGCAATCATCAACAAGGAGGCGCTCGCCGAGCGCGCCAGACGGCTCTACACCGTCCCCGTCGAGATTAGCGACGCCGTCTTCGGCTCGCTCGACGCGCAGTGCCGGACGGTGCGCCTGCCGCCGCTCTACACACACAACGTCGCCGAGCAGCGCCACGAGCTGAACCTACAGCCGCACCAACTGACCGACACGCAACGCTTCGACATACTCGAATGCTTGGGCGTCCCGAACGGCATCCGCTCGGTCGAGGTCAAGCTCGTCGGCTCGCAGGCCGAGCTTGAAATCCGCTTCTTCAACCGCAACAGCCTCGCGGAGATTTTCGCGGACGTCACGGCCGACCCGCCGTCGGTCAAGTCGGTCTTCCCGCTCACGGGCGGCCACCGCCTGCCCGCCGGACAGGCCGAGGGACAGGTGCAGGCCGTCGCCTTAAACGCGGGCGCGGACGCGGCGACGATTGTTCTCACGGTCGCGCCCGTCGGCGACTACTCGACCTACACGGTCGGCGTCAACACGCTCGTCTATCCGAACTTCGACCCGCTCCTCGCCGACATCGATTTCAAGTTCCGGCCCGGCTGCTTCAACACCAACTGCGCGCCCGAGTGGGAGCCTGCGCCCGCGCCCGACCCCTCGCCCGTCATCGACTATCTCGCCAAGGACTACGACTCGTTCCGCCACACGATGATTGCGGCGATGATGGAGCGCGTGCCCGGCTGGGAGCCTTCGAGCGAGGCCGACTTAGACCAAGTGTTGCTCGAATTGTTCAGCGCGGCGGCCGACGAGTTGAGCGACTATCAAGACCGCGTGATGAACGAGGCGTATCTCGCGACGGCGCGCAAGCGCGTCTCCATCGCGCGCCACGCGCGACTCGTCGACTATCACATCCACCAAGGCAATCAGGCGAGCACGTGGGTCGCTCTGGAGATGACGACGGGCATCGTGCTCGCGCCCGCCGACGAGCTGTTCATCAAAAAAGATTTTCGCTTCTGGGCCGGGGCGGGGAAGGAAGAGGACGATTCGTCCGTCGTCTTCATGACGCGCGCCGCGCAGGGCGTCCACCCGCTCGCCAACCGCCTGAGTCTCTACACTTGGTCGGACGCCATCCCGTCGCTCGCCGCAGGCTCCGTCACCGCCGACATTCAAGTCCTCGGCGGGACGGAACTCGCGCCCGTGCCGCTCACGACGCAGGCGGTCGCCGTCGAGCTTCAGAACCTCATCCGCTCGGGTCGCATCGAACGACTCCTCATCGCCGAGCGGCTCAACCCGGCGACGGGCAACCGCGCGGGCCGCGACCCGCGACGCCGTCAACTCCTGCGTCTGC
>DASUNL010000289.1:0-4616 GCA_036277175.1 Pyrinomonadaceae bacterium
AGACCACGACGTCCGTCTCTTCGAGGTCGTTGACGAGCTTCGTGCCAGTGCCTTCGGGGTTACCGTAGATGGCGACGTTTTGGACGGCCGTGGCGTCTTCGCTCCCGTTGATGACGGCGTAGCGCGCGGCGCGGCGCGTGGCGTCGGTCAGAGCGTTGTGCGTCCAGAGCAGGCGCGCGATTTCGATGACGCCGAAAGTCGCCGTCAGGAAGACGAGCGCGCCAATCGTGAATTCCACGAGCGCCGCGCCGCGTTCACCCCGCTTGCCAACTTTGCCTCTCATCGTCTGTCGCCCCCGTCAGTTCTCTTCTTCGGAATCGGCCGCCGCGTGCGAGCCGGAAACCCGGCCGCGTCTCACTCGCGTCTCACTCACGAGGGAATCGTGAGGAGGAAGCGCATGGTCGTGCTCGGGCTGATGCCGACGGCGAGGTTGTACTGGCCGTTGCCGGAAATGCCCGCGAGGTTGAAGAGCGGCACATACTCGTAGTCTTCGATTTTGACCGTCACCTTCTCGGGCATCCCCGCCGAAGTGTTCCCGCCCTCGCGCGTGATGGTGACGTTCGCCGTATCAAGCCCGGAGACGAGGGGGTCGCCCTCGCCCTCCGTGTTGCCGTAGACGACGAGGTTCTTCGCGTCCGCGTCCATCGAGCCGTTGCCGGGCGCGGTCGTCAGGTAGCGCGCGCCCGCGCGCGTCGCCTTCGAGAGCGTCGTGTAGGTGTAGAAGTAGCGTCCGAACTCGGCCGTGATGACGAGGAGGAGCAAGAGGACAGGCAGCACGATTGCCAGCTCGACCAGCTGCGTGCCGCGCTCGCTGCGTGCGAAGCCTCGAAGCGCCCCGCGCATGCCCTTTGTGACTTTCATCGCCCCTCCCTCCCGTTCGTTTCGAGTAGAACCGCTTGAGCCTCTCGACGCACTCTGCCGGCGGCCGTCCCACTTCCGATGGCCGTCCTACTTGTAGAGGACGGGCTGCGTCAGCTCAGGCGTGACCGGCCCGCCGCCCGGCTTGAAGCCGCCCTTGCCGAACATGATGCGCTCGCCGATGTACTCGGCGACGATGTCGCCGCTGCCGTTCTGCACCTTCGTCTGGAGGAAGAAGGCGGCGAACTTGTAGAAGTGAACTTGGTCGCGCCCGTTGTCGAACTCGCTCAGCTTGATGAGCGGGATGAGGACGACGCGGCGCATCGGCACTCCGCCGTGGCTCGGGTTCGACGGCTCGAAGTTCCCAGTGTTGCGCGTCGCCGGGTCGAGACCCTGTTTGTAGGTCTCCCAGTCGATGTTCTCTTTGATGTTGACGTCGGGCGGAAACTCGGTCGGCGAGAGTCCGCCGCCGTAGTCGTCGAAGCGCGTGTTGAGTCCGTGCTTGACCGCGCCCTGCGCCTCGCCCGGCTTCGTATCGATCTCGTACCACTCGCCCGGCTCGGCGCAGATGTCCACGCCGCCCGCGAGTCCGTACTTCACATCCTTACCGCCGCGCCCGGCGACGGCGAGGATTTGACGGTTGCCGGGCGAGACCATGTTGTGCGGCCCGCCGCGAATGACGTATGTGCCTTTCGGCTGGAACGGGTTGGCGTCGTCATCGATGACTGAGAGCGGAATCCAGTCGCAGTGGACGTTGGGCGACATGGACATGCCGGCGATGGCGTCGCCGTTAATCTGGGCGACGTTATCGCCGACGCCCGCGCTGCCGAACAGGACGTTGACGTCCTTGTCGGGAATTTCGACTTTGACGAAGCGTATGTTCTCGGCGTCGGCCTGCGCGTCGGCCGCGCTCATGTAAGGGCCGTCGAAGTTGACGGCGAACTTCACGTCGCCCGCCGAGAGGCTCGCGGCCTTGTTGTTGAACTCGTAGCTGTTCATCGCCTCGACGGCGCGCTCGGTGGCGAGCGTGATGCCGCTCGGCGAGGAGTTGAGAGCGGACGCTCCGGCGAGCGCGGAGGCGTCGGCCGCGTTCTGCAACTCGGCCTTGACGACGTAGAAGTGGCTCACGTCCACACAGAGACCGACCGCGAGGAGGAAGGCCATCATTCCGAAGACGCTGACGGCGAGGACTGAGCCGCGCTGACCGCGACGGCGTTGCTCTAGAGCAGAACTTTTCATCTCTCACCTCCTCGTGATGTTAAGTAGCGGCGGGACGCGCCACGCGGCACGCCCCGCCCTCAACAGGGTCGCGTTAGTTGTCGGGCGTCGGGTTGAGACTCGCCGTCACAGGCATCGAAGGCTTCACCGAAGGCTTCGCGGCCGTCGCGCTCGAAGTCTCGCCACGCTCGCCCTCCTTCACGGCCTTCGCCTCCGGCGCGTCGTTCGTGACGGCGGGAGCGGAGGTCGCGGGCGCGACAGTCGCGGGGGCGACGGTCGACGGTGCGGAGGTCTCAGTCGCGGGGGCCACGGTCGCGGGAGCGGCCGAAGAGCTTGCGCCCGCGCCGGTCGAGAAGCCGTGCTCGCCGTTGATGCCCTCGCCCTTGGGTTCGAGGCCGAGCGGCCCGTTGCCCTGCTTGAGTCCGTCGAGGCCGCGCTGCTGCGGGATGTCGTCGGGGCTGACGGGCTTGACCATCTGCGCCGTGACGATAAACATCAGCTCGGTCTCCTGCTTCGTGAACGACTTCGACTTGAAGAGGTTGCCGAGGATGGGGATGTCGCCGAGGCCCGGCACTTTCGAGAACGACTGTATCTCGTTGTTGTCGAGCAGACCGGCGAGCGCGAACGACTGTCCGTCGCGAAGCTCGACGCCCGTCTTCGCGCGCCGCGTCCGAAGCGCCGGGATGAGGAAGCCCTCGAACTTCACGCCGTTGGCGAAGTCAATCGTCGAGACTTCAGGCTCAAGCTCCAAGCGTATGTGATCCTCGTCGATGATCGTCGGCTTGAAGTTCAGACGCACGCCGTACTCCTTCCACACGATGGAGACGGACGTTCTGTCGCCCGACGCCGACACGACCGGCACGGGGAACTCTCCGCCCGCGAGGAAGCTCGCCTGCTGCCCGTCCATCGCAATCAGGTTCGGCTCGGCCAAAGAGCGAAGCGCGCCGACCGACTTCAAGGCGCGAAGCATGCCGGTCAGACCCGACACGCCGTTGCCGAGGAAGAGGTTGAGCGCGGGCGTCAAGACCGTGTTGGCCGCCACGGAGGTCGCGCCGCCGACGGTCGACATCGTCGTCTCTTTGAGCGAGCTAGGCCCGAGGCCGCTGTTGAGGTAGCCGATGGTCCCGTGGTTGACGTAGCCGTAAGACGTGCCCAGCTCGCGCATCTTCGACTTCGACACCTCAGCGACGCGCACCATCAACTGCACCTGCGCCGCGCCCTTCACCGGCGTCTCAAGCATGTTGACGGTCTTGAAGCCCGCCGCCGCGACGACCGCCTCGGCCTGCTGCGCGACCTTCATGTTCGAGACGCTGCCCGAGAGCACGACCGAGCCGTTCGCCTGACTGACGCTGATGGTCTCTTTCGGGAAGAGCGCGCGAATCTGCGAGTCGATGAGCGAGAGGTTCGAGCGCACGTAGACGTCAAAGACGACGAACTGCCCGCCCGACTTCTCCCACGCGATGAAGTTCACCTGCCCGAACGACTTGCCGTTGACGAGCACTTGGTCGGGCGCGACGAGCACGGCCTCGGCGACTTCCGGATTCGAGACCGAGAAGCGTCCGATGGCGCGGTCGAAGTTGATGACGCGCGACTGGCCGACGAGGACGTTAATCTGGACGGGCTCCTTCTCGGCGTCGGCGAAGGTGGCCGAGACGGATGACGTCTTCTGCGCGTGCGCGAGCGGGAGGCCGGTGGACGCCGTGACGGCCAGCGCGCTCATGAGCACCGCGATGCGTGTGACGAGGGAACGGTTCTGCATGGTCTTTTGACTCCTTCTTTAAAGCGGTCAGCAATCAGCTTTCAGCAATCAGCTACCAGCAACTCCCTCGCGGGCCGAACGCTGATAGCCGATTGCCGACTGCTTCATTACGGGAACTCGACGGTGCTTCTCTTCGAGCCGTTAATCATCTCGACCGACGGGCGCGGCGGAGGCGGAGGCGCGGGCGCGGCCTGCGGCGCGGCCTGCGGCGCACTCGGCGCGGCGGCGCGGCGGCGATGGAAGACGGGCGCGGGCGCGGAAGGCATCGCCTTCTGCTCGCTCTTGAGCGCGCCGGCCGGCGGCGGCACGGTCGCGTGCTCGCCCGTCAGGAGCGTCTGCTTGTCGATGCCCTTCGTCTGCTCGTCGCCTTGGTCGATGGAGTTGCGCATGACGAGGCGGAGCTTGCCGGCCGTCGAGGCGAGCGCGAGTTTCTCGGCCTGCTCGGGCGTCACCTGCAAGGTGACGACGCGGACGCTGACGGCCTCGCGCTCGTTCTTCGGCTTGTCCATGTCGAGGCCGCTCGCCAGAACCTTGACGTTCTGGAGGACGATCTTCGAGATGGGGTCTTTCTTCGTGCCCTCGTTCGGCTGCTCGATGACGGTCAGGACGTCGACCATCGCGCCGGGCTTCAGGAAGCCCGAGACGCCCATCACGTCGTCGACCTTGACGGCCATCGCGCGGTAGCCCTCGGGGATGACTGCGGAGAGTCCGGCCTCCGACCCCTCGGCCGCGAGCTTGAACTCCGTGACGGGTTCGCGCGCCGCCATGTTGGTCGTCGCCA
>DASUNL010000290.1:0-3642 GCA_036277175.1 Pyrinomonadaceae bacterium
TAGCGCGGCCACCGACGCGAACGTCAACGGGTCGGTCGTCGAGACGCCGTAAAGCATCGTCTCCATCAGCCGCGTCAAAACGAGCGCGCCGGCCAGCCCCAGCGCCACGCCCGCGAACGCGAGCCGCAAGCCCCGCCCCACGACCATCCGCAGAACGTCGCCCGCCTGCGCCCCCAGAGCCATGCGCACCCCTATCTCGTGCGTCCTCTGCGCGACCGTGTAACTCATCACGCCGTAGACGCCCGTGACCGCGAGCAGGAGCGCCACGCCCGCGAACGCGACGAAGAGGACGAGTCCGAAGCGACGCGAGTCGAGCGAAGCGGAGAGCACTTCGTCTAACGTGCGGAAGGTGGCGGGCACTCCACGGTCGAGCGCGCGAAGTTCCGCGCGCATCGCCGCGACGAGCGACGCCGAGTCCAGCGGCCCGCGCGCGACGAAGGAGAAGTTCGAGTGAATCGGGCGTTGCAGAGAGTTAGCGTAGACGGCCGGCGCGAGCGGCGCGTCAAGCCCGCGCTCGCGCACGTCGCCCGCGACCCCGACGACGTGAAGGAGTCGCTGGTCGCCGTCCATGTTGCCGAACTGTATGCGACGGCCGAGCGGGTCTGCATCTCCCCAAACTTTGCGCGCGAGCGTCTGACTGATGACGGCCGAATGCTCGGTGTCGGGCGTCTCGCTCACGTCGAACGCGCGCCCGCGCAAGATGGGAATCCCCATCGCCTCGAAGTAGCCGGGCGTGACGACGCGATACTCGGCGTAGCCGTTCGCGTCGGGCTCGCCCTCGACCTTGAACGTCCCGCCCCCGGCCCCGCCGACGAGCGGCAGACTGTTCGTCCCGCCCGCCGCCTCGACGCCCGCGACATCGCCGAGTCTCTCAAGAAGTTGACGATGAAACTCTCTCTGCCGCGCCTCGACTTCGTCGTCCGAAGACGAGGGCAAAGAGACGTTCATCGCCACCGCGCTCTCCGCGCGGAAGCCGGGGTCGACGCTAATCAGGCGCGCGAAGCTCTTCGCGACCAGCCCCGCGCCGACGGCGAGGACAAGCGAGAGCGCGACTTGCGCGACGACGAGCAATCCGCGCATGCGCGAGCCGCCCGCGTCCGCCGAAGTCCCTCGCCCCGCGTCCTTCAAGTTCGTCTGTACGTCCGCGCCCGTCCCGCGCAAAGCGGAGACAAGGCCGAGCGCGACCGCCGTCAGAAGCGAGAGCGCCGTGACGAAAAGGAGGACGCGCGTGTTGACGCCGACCTCACCCGCGCGCGGAAGTGCGCGCTGGTTTAGTCCGAGCAGAAGCTCGACGCCCCAGTAAGAGAGAAGCGCGCCCGCGCCGCCCGCGAGCAGCGCCAGCAGCACGCTCTCCGTGACGAACTGCCGCGCGAGTCTGAAGCGCGACGCGCCGAGCGCCGCGCGCACCGCGACCTCGCGCCGCCGCGCCGTCGCCTGCGCCAGCATCATGTTCGCGACGTTGGCGCACGCAATCAGTAGCAGCAGCGCGACCGCACCGAGCAGAATCATCAAAACGCCCCGCACGTGTCCGACCATGTACTCCTGCAACGGCACGGCCGTCAGCTCGACGGCGTCTGTCCCCGACCCGTGCTCCTCCTTCAGTTGACGCCCGAGCGCGGTAAGCTCAGCGCGCGCCTCTTCGACCGAGACGCCGTCGCGCAGACGCCCGACCACGCTCCAGTTGTGCGCCGTCCGCGAAGTCTGCGCGGGGAAGACCTCGCGCGGAATCCACACTTCAGTCGCGCCCGGATGCGCGAACCCCTGCGGCATCACGCCGACCACCTCGAAGCTCTTGTCGAAGATGTTGAGCGACGTGCCCGACAACTCTGCGCGCCCTCCGAGCGTGCGCTGCCAGAAGCCGTGGCTGACGACCGCCACCTGCTCCGCGCCGCTCGCTTCCGTAGCCGCCGCGAACGTGCGCCCCGCGTGCGGCGCGACGCCCATCACGCGGAAGAACTCGCCGGAGACGACCGAGACGGGCGCGCGCACGGGCTCGCTCCCGCCCGTCACGTTGGCGACGCCGGGGCGGTTCTCCGCGAGCGCCTCGAACAGTCGCGTCCGCTCGCGCACGTCCAAGTAGTTCGGCTCGGTGAAGGGCATCAGAGAGTTCTTGTCGCCCACCTCGCGCAACTCGACGATGCGCTCGGCCTCTGGGAAGGGGAGCGGGCGCAGCAACACTCCGTCGACGACCGAGAAGATGGCCGTACACGCGCCGACCCCGAGCGCGAGCGAGGCGACGGCCGTCGCGGTGAAGCCCGGACGCTTCCAGAGCAGGCGCGCGCCGAAGCGCAAGTCCTGCCAGAGACTTTCGAGCCACGCGCCGCCGCGCACCTCGTAGCCGCGCTCGCGGACGCGCGTCCGGTTGCCGAAGCGTCGCTCGGCGTCGCGCCGCGCTTCGTCGGGCGTCATCCCGGCGCGCAAGTTCTCCTCCGTGCGCATCTCGATGTGGAAGCGCAACTCCTCTTCAATCTCGCGCTCGATCTCCTCGCCGTGCCGTAAAGCCCGCGCCCTCCGCCACAGACTCCGAAGCCACAACATCTCTGCCACCTCCCTTCGACCCGCGCGCCTAAACTTCTCAGGCCGACTGCAAGACCTTGCCGACCGCCAGCGCGAACAGACGCCAGCCCTCCTCCTCGACGCCCAACTGACGCCTCCCTGCGGCCGTCAGTTTGTAGAAGCGCGCGCGCCGGTTGTTCTCCGACGTGCCCCACTCCGAGGCGATGAGGCCGCGCTCCTCCAGACGGTAGAGCGCCGGGTAGAGCGAACCCTCCTCGACGCGCAAAAGCTCCTCGGCCATCTGCGTGATGCGCTGCCCGACGCCGTAACCGTGCATCGCCCCGTGCGAGAGCGCCTTGAGAATCAGCATGTCGAGCGTGCCCTGCAAAAGGTCTGCGCGCCTATCGCCCGCCTGTTTCGCCATCGCCTCCGTCTCCTTCCCTAGACAAGGTAGGGGAGCAGGATAAACCGCCTTCCCCTACCTTGTCTAGGGGAAAAGGTGGGGCGGGCAAAAGGGTGTGTACAACGGCTTGCAGTCTGTGATACGATGTGCCGCGTTTGAAACGCTCCCGCCAAAAGCTCCCGTCCGCCGGCCCCGCGAGGAAGTCGGCCGCGCGGTCTTTCAGTTAGAAAAACAAGCTTCCGAGAAGAGAAAGCGAGGGACTACGAAAGTCTTATGTCATTCAACAAAGTGATCGTCGTCGGCAACTTGGGCCGCGACCCGGAGTTGCGCTTCACGCCGCAGGGGACGGCCGTCTGCTCGTTCACGGTCGCGACGAACGAGCGGCGCAAGGACAAGACGGGCGAGATGCAAGACGTGACGACTTGGTTCCGCGTCACGGTCTGGGGGCGTCAGGCCGAGAACGTGTCGAAGTACCTGTCGAAGGGCCGTAGCGTCTATGTCGAGGGCCGCCTCCACGTCTCCGAGTGGACGGACAAGGAGGGCAAGCCGCGCCACACGCTCGAAGTCAACGCCTCCGACGTGCAGTTCATCGACTCGGGCGAGCGCGTCGAGGGCATCCCCGTCCGCGACCTCGAAGGCGGGCGACAGACTTCGGCCGCGCGCGCGACGGCGGGCGGCGGTTCGACCGGCAGACTACCTTCGCGCCCCGCCGAGGACGAAGACGACTCAATCCCGTTCTAGGC
>DASUNL010000291.1:0-6251 GCA_036277175.1 Pyrinomonadaceae bacterium
CTGCATGCCGCGCGAAGAGGCGCGTTCCAAGTCTTCGCGCCGCACGTCAATCGGAGTCATCAGGTTGGCGCTCGCCGCCTCGGTCAGGATGCCGACCGAGTTGTGATAGTAGGGCGCGGTGCGGAAGCCGCCGTGCCACCACATGTCGTACTGCGCGTTCGTGATGACGCCGCGACGGCCGGCGGCCTGAAGGTCTGCGGCTATCTTGTGGCCGACGAGTCCGACTTCGCGCAGGAGCGTCGGCGCGATGTGCGGGTTGGCCGGGTCGTAGAAGGGCGGGACGAAGAAGCGCGAGCCGTTCTGCCCCTGCTGGTGAACGTCGTAGACGATTTGCGGAAACCACTCCTTCCAGAAGAGGCGCGTGATGGCTTTCGTCTCCGCGAGGTTGAGCATGAACCAGTCGCGGTTGTTGTCGTGCCCGGCGTAGTGGTGATAAAGCTCGGGCGGCTCTTCGCCCTCGAAGGGCGTGCCCAAGGTTTTGCGATACCAGTCGGCTACGATGTCGTTGCCGTCGGGGTTGGCCGAAGGTATCAGGAGCAGGATGACGTTCTCTAAAATCTCGCGCGCCTCCGGGCCTTGGGCCGACGCCAGCTCGTAGGCGAGCTGCATCGACATCTGCGAGGCGACGACCTCCGTAGAGTGTATCGAGCAGGAGATGGCGACGACGGTCTTACCGCCGCCGATGAGGATGGGCACAGCGGCGTCGGCCTTGATGAGGCGCGGGTCGGCCAGATGCCGCTGCGCCTCTTTATATTTCGCGAGCGCGCGTATATTCTCAGGCGCGCTGATGTAGGCGACGACGAGCGGGCGGCCCAAGGTTGTCCGCCCGAACTCTTCGACCTTGACACGGTCGCTCGCGGCGTCGAGCTTTGAGAAGTAGTTTCTAATCTGCGCCCAGTCGGCAATCTTTCGGTCGTCGCCGGGTGTGAAGCCGAGGACTGATTGCGGCGTGGGCGGCAGGGTGGGTGCGGCCGTCTGCGAACGAGCGACGCGCGACGTGCGCCGTCGCGGCGTCTGCGCCGAGGCGTCAAAGTCGGACGCGAGCGTCGCGGACGCGAGCAGGAAGAGGGCGAGTGCGGCGAGGCGAGGTGGACGTGGATGCACGGAGACGGCCTTTCTACGGAATTGGATGGGGATGAGCGGGGCGTGCCCGCCGCCGAGTCTAGCACAGGCGGGGCGTTCGCGGCGCTGGCCGGAAGGCTCTGGCTCTGGTGGTCGCTCTCGGCCGCCGGACTCCTGCTTTTAATCTTCGGCCCGCCCGCCATCCTCATCGCCTACCTCGCGCGACGACGCGAGTGGGTCTACCCTTGGGCGCTCTTCGGCGGGCGCGCGTGGCTCGTCCTGAGCGGCGTGAAGGTTCGCGTGACGGGGCGCGAGCGGCTCGACCCGCGACGCTCTTACGTCTTCGTCGCCAACCACCGCTCGTTTCTCGACACCGCGACGCTCTTCGCCTACCTCGGGCGGCGCATCGGCATGGTCGCCAAGAAGGAAGTTCTGAAAGTGCCCATCCTCGGCTACGGCATGGGCTACGTCAACATCCTCGCCATCGACCGCTCGAACCGCACGCGCGCCATCGAGACGATGAAGGCCGCGACCGACCGCCTGCGTCGCGGCGTCTCGTTCGGCGTCTTCGCCGAAGGGACGCGCGCGCGCCCCGGCCAGTTGCTCCCGTTCAAGAAGGGCGCGTTCTACATGGCGGCCGAGGCGGGCGCGCCCATCGTGCCCGTCGCCATCAAGAACACCGACGAGTTGATGGGCAAAGGTACTGGCCGCGCGCGGCCCGGCCGCATCGAGATGGTCTTGCTCCCGCCGGTCGAGACCCAAGGGTTGAAGTCGGACGAGGAGATAAAGGAGTTGTCGGAGCGTGCGAACGCGATGGTGGCGAACGAACTCGGCATGGAGCGCGGCGGCGCGCTCTGAAGTTTCTTGACGGAGGGTCTGAAGGGGATGCTTCAACTTGTCGCGGTCGGCGTGGTGACGGCCGTCCTGATGCTCGCGGCCGGCGCGCTCGGGCTGTTCATGATGATTATTGGCCTGAACGGCTTCAGCGAGTCGGAGGCGACGCCGATGCTCGTCGCCTACATCGCGCTCGCGCTCTTGAGCGTCGTCGTCGCGGCGGCGGCGAGCGGCTGGGGCGCGCGGGCGCTGGCGTCGGCGACGCGCTGGTCGATGTGGGCCGCCGCGCCGCTCACCGTCGCGCTCGTCTGCGTCGCCGGCATCGTCGTGCTCGCCGTCGGCTGGTTCGTCATCATCCTCGTCGGCTCGTCGGTCAGGTAAACGGGCCGAACAAAGTTTTAGCCCCGCGTGCGCGACGGTCAAGGGTCGCGCACGCGGGGCTATTTGACGTTCGAAGTATGAAGGCGACGCTTACGGCTTCGGCTTCGGCGCGCCGGGTGTGGGCGTGGGCGCGGGCGCAGGCGGCTCTTCGTCGATGACGTCGCCGGGGTCGCCCTCCTCGATGACGCGCACCTTGCCCTTGAGCGGCTCGAAGTCGGTGTAGCGAATCTTCATGCGGAGGTGGACGACTTGGCCGCCGTCGAAGACGAGTTGGTCGTCGGCGTAGGCGTAGGTCGGGAACCAGTAGCGGCCGCCGATGTTCTCGCGGTAGGTCTCGAACGTCGGGAAGCGCTGCTTGCCCTCGGGCACGCCCTTGCCGCGCGCCTTGACGATCTGGAAGTCTTGGTCGTCGACCCAGATGCGGCCCTTGAACAGGCGCTCGCCCTTCTTCGGGTCGGGCATCACTTTGGGGGCCACGTCGAAGACGTGCAGGTCTAGCTCGTCGATGCGCTCCTTGCCGACGTAGGTGAAGTTGTAGCGGTCGATCTGCGACGCTTCGAGGGCGAAGGCCTGCACGCCGCCCAAGTCTTCGAGGTCTTCGGCCGTCACCGACACCTCGTTGATGGTCGGGATGGGGAAGCTCAGGATGCGCTCGAAGCGTTTGCCCTGATCGTCCATCACGAAGGCGGAGACGCGCTTGTACTCGCCCGTAATCTGCCCGCCGAGTCCGATGGTCTGGATGATGGCCTCGCGCTTGAAGCCGTACTCGCTGAGCGCGCGGCTAAACTCCGTCTCCTTCGCCGCCATCGCGCGCACCATGCGCTCGACCTCGGCGGGCGAGGTCGAAGGCGTCGAGACGCCGGGAGCCCCGGCCGAGACCTTTGTGTTCTGCTGCGCCCGCGCGGGCGTCGGGAGCGAGACGAGGGCCGCGAGCGCGGCGGCCGTGAGCGCGGTTGAGATGAGCCGTTTCATAAGTTCTTTTCGTCCGTGTGTCTGGTTGGAGCGTTTGCCGATTGCGTACCCATCTCAGATGCCGTGGCGGGCCGCGAAGTTCGCCGTGGAGACGAGGCGCGCCGTCTGGGGGAAGACGAAAAAAGCGGGAAAAGGCCCGTCAGCCGACGAAATCGGCCTCGACGCGGCGCGGGATGACGCCGCGCTCGAAGCCTTCGTCGAGCAGGAGTTGGACGGCGCGGCGGCCGCGCTCCGTGTAGTCGAGCGTGAGCTGGTTGACCCACATGCCGACGAAGCGGTCGGCCGTCTCGACGTCCATGTCACGCGCGAAACGCATCGCGTACTGAAGCGCGTCCTCGCGGTGCGTGAGCGAGTAGCTGATGGAGGCGCGCAGGTGCTCGGAGACTTGCTTGATAGTCTCCGCGCCGAGCGAGCGGCGGATGGCGTTGCCGCCCATCGGCAGAGGCAAGTCCGTCCGCTCCTTCCACCACTCACCGAGGTCGACGACTTTCTTGAGTCCTAGTTTTTGATAGAAGAGCTGTCCCTCGTGAATCAGGAGTCCGGCGTCGGCGCGGCCCTCGCGCACGGCGTCGATGATGCGGTCGAAGGGGACGACTTCGTAAGAGAACTCGGGCGAGAGTATGCGGAGCGCCAGATACGCGCTCGTCAAGGTGCCGGGGATGGCGACCTTGAGGCGCGGCAAGTCCTCGACCGCGTACTCTTCGCGCGCGACGACGATGGGGCCGTAGCCCTCGCCGATGGAAGCGCCGTGCGGGAGCAGGGCGTAGCGTTCGGCGATGTAGGCGTAGGCGTGGAAGCTGACGGCCGTCACGTCGTAGACGCCGCGCATGGCCTTCTCGTTTAAGGTCTGGATATCTTCGAGCACGTGCTCGTAGCGCAGCGCGCCCGTGTCGAGTTTATCGTTCGCCAGCGCGTAGAACATGAAGGCGTCGTCGGAGTCGGGCGAGTGTGCGACGGTGATGGTGCGCGTCCCCGTGTCGGTGTCAGTGCCGGTGTTGTTAATGGAAGTCGTCATTATTCTATGTGTCCGTAGTAAACCTGCGTGTCGTATTCGATGGTAATCGTGCCTTCGCGCTGGTGCTCGTCGAAGGCCGAGCGCACGCCCGCGAAAAGCTCTTCGTGGCCGGGCTGGCCCGCGAGCGGGACGTAAGAGGCCGAGAGCATGCGACCGCGCAAGCCCTCGAAGTCGAACGTCTGGAAGTTGTCGAACGACTCGTTGCGGTAGTCGCCGCCGAAGAAGCCGCGCAGAAGGCGCGCGCCGTCCTCTTCGGAGAGCACGCCGCCCTCTGTGACCGCGTTGTAGTCGGTGCCGTAGCGGCGCAGAAGCGTTTCGTAGGCGGCGAGAAAAGGGGTCGAGTCCCTGCGCCGCTCGTTCCAGACGAGGACGCAGAAGCCACCGGCGCGGAGGATTCTTTTGAACTCGCGGCGCGCGGCCTCCACCTTGAACCAGTGGAAGGCTTGGCCGGCGGTGACGAAATCGACGCTTTCATCCGCGAGCGTCGTCGCCTCGGCCGAGCCGGCGACGGAGACGAAGTTGGGGAAGTCGCGCAAGACGGCTTCGCCCGCCTCGCGCATCTCGCGGTTCGGCTCGACGCCGTAGACCGTGTGGCCGTCCTCAAGAAAGAGTCGGGCGAGCTGGCCCGTGCCCGAGCCGACGTCGGCGACCACGGACGCGGGCACAAGACCCATCTCGCGCCGCATCAGCTCGACGACGCCCGGAGGGTAGCCGGGCCTGAAGCGCACGTAATTCTCGACGCGGTCGGAAAACCGCTCCGTCGGCCTAAGCGACTCCAAATCTCTTTCCGTCACGCCCGTCCGAAACCTCCTTCACGCGGCCGCGAGCGGCTCGACGCGGTTGTAGAGCGTGTCGCGCTCGACGGCCTCTAACCCTGCGTCCTCGATGAGCGCGACGATTTCCTCCTTCGACATCTTCACCTCATTGTTCGACTCGACCGAGTAGCTCGTCGTCAGCTCGCCGCCCTCGGTAATCGTGCCGTCGAGGTCGTTCGCGCCGTAGTGAAGCGCGACCTGCGCCAGTCGCTTCCCTAACATCACCCAGTAGGACTTGACGTGCGGGAAGTTGTCGAGCATCAGGCGCGAGACGGCCATCGTCTTCAGCGAGTCGACGCCCGAAGGGCCGGGCAGGTGCGCGAGTTGCGTGCCCGGCGGGTAGAAGGCGAGCGGGATGAAGCACTGGAAGCCGCCCGACTTGTCCTGCTGCTCGCGCAGCCGAACCAGATGGTCGACGCGGTCTTCGACCGACTCGATGTGGCCGTAGAGCATCGTCGCGTTCGTCTTGAGTCCTGCGGCGTGAACCTTGCCGGAGAGGTCGAGCCAACGCTGGGCGTCGGTCTTGTGCGCGCAAATCATCGAGCGCGTCGGTTCGCGGAAAATCTCCGCGCCGCCGCCGGGGCACGAGTCCATCCCGGCCTCTTTCAGACGCTCGATGACCTCCTCGTCCGACATCTTGTAGAACTTGGCGAAGTGGTCAAGCTCGACCATCGTCCAAGCCTTCAGGTGGAGGCCGGGGTACGCGCGCTTGAGAGACGAGAGCAGGTCTGTGAAGTAGCTGAAAGGCAGCTTCGTGTTCAGCCCGCCGACGATGTGCAACTCGGTCGCGCCCTCGCGCACGGCCTCGCCCGCAATCTTCAAAGAGTCGTCGATGTTGTGCGTGTAGGCGTCGGGCTGCTGGGGCGTGCGGAAGAAGCCGCAGAACTTACAGTCGGCGTAGCAGACGTTGGTCGGGTTGAAATGGCGGTTGACGTTGAAGTAGGTCGTCGGGCCGTGCAGGCGTCGGCGCACCGTGTCGGCAAGGCGGCCGAGCGCCGTAACGTCCGTCGTCGCGAAGAGCGCGACGCCGTCGCCGAACGAAAGCCGCTCGCCCGCCTCGACCTTCGCGGCGAGTTCCGTGAGTTTGGGGTCGTGTGAAAAGTTCATGTCGTTAAAGTCGAAAACTAGAAGTCGAACACGGTCGCCCCGCCGAACGTCGCCAGAAGGATGAC
>DASUNL010000292.1:0-3958 GCA_036277175.1 Pyrinomonadaceae bacterium
AACTTCTCCCGGTCGCCATCAAGCCGCACGACTTCGGCCTCCGTCGTTGGCAGCCTGTCGGCGAGATGCGTCTGCGTGAGAATCACTTTGACTTCCGCGTCTTCGAGCATCTGCCGAAGTCGCTCTCGCGGGTGGTTCGGGTCTAAGGGGACGTATGCGCCGCCCGCCTTCAGGACGGCGAGCAACGCAACGACCATCTCGATTGAGCGCGTGAGTGAGACGCCGACGCGCGACTCAGGCCCGACGCCTAGCCCGCGCAGATGACGCGCCAGCTTGTTTGCGCGCCCGTCGAGTTCCGCATAGCTGACGCGCTCTTCGTCGAAGACGAGTGCCTCGGCGTCCGGCGTCTCTTGGGCGTGGGCCTCGAAGAGTTCGTGGACGCAAACGTCGGGCGGGTAGTCGGCCCGCGTGTCGTTCCAACGGACGAGCAGCCGCTCGCGCTCCTTCGGCCCGAGCAGAGGGAGCGAGGAGAGACGGCGCGAAGGGTCTTTGACGACCGCTTCGAGAAGGTTCTGGAAGTGGGTTGCGAGTCGGCGCACCGTCTCTTCGTTGAAGAGGTCTGAACGGTACTCGAAAAGCCCCGCGATGCCGCGCCCCGACTCTCCCATCAGCAGACTCAAATCGAACTTCGCCGCCTCGACCGCGAACTCGACCGGGCGCAGCTCAAGGCCGCGCAGCTTGAGCGCCCCGGCCGGCGCATTGTGCAGCGCGAACGTGACTTGAAAGAGCGGCGTGTGGCTCAGGTTTCGCTCCGGCTGCAACTCCTCAATCAACTTCTCGAAAGGCAAATCCTGATGCGCGTAAGCGCCCAGACTCGTCTCGCGCACGCGGCCCAACAACTCGACGAAGGTCGGGTCGCCGGAGAGGTCTGTCCGCATCGCGAGCGCGTTGACGAAGAACCCGATGAGACTTTCCGTCTCCGCGCGGTTACGGTTCGCAATCGGCGAGCCGACGACGACGTCCTCCTGCCCGCTGTAGCGTGAGAGCAGGACTTGGAACGCCGCCAACAAGACCATGTAGAGCGTCGCGCCTTCGCGCTGGCCGAGCGCCTTGAGTTCCGCCGTCAACTCGCGCGTGAGATTAATCGGGTGCTTCGCGCCTCGGAAAGTTTGGACGGCGGGGCGCGGCCGGTCGGTCGGTAATTCCAACACGGGCGGCGCGCCCGCGAGTTGTTTCCTCCAATACGACAACTGCTCTTCGAGCACTTCGCCGCTCAAGTATTCACGTTGCCAGACGGCGAAGTCGGCGTATTGCACGGGCAGCTCCGGCAAAGGCGACGGCTCGCCCTGTGTGAAGGCGTCGTACAGCGCGGCTAGCTCGCGCGTGAGAATGCCCATTGACCAGCCGTCACTGGCGATGTGATGAACGGTCATCACCGCGACGTGCTCAGTGTCGCCGAGCTTGATGAGCTTGACGCGGAGCAACTCGCCCTCGCTCAAATCGAAGGGTCGCAGCACCTCTTCGCCCACGAGCCGCCGAGCCTCGCGCGTCTGTTCTTCGCCGTTGAGCCGACTCAAGTCCACGACCGGCAGGTGTAGAGGTTGCGGGGGGCGTATGATTTGCACGGGCCGCCCGTCTTCGAGCGCGAAGGCCGTCCGCAGCGACTCGTGGCGGCGCACGATTTCGCCGAGCGACCGCGCTAGGACGCCGACTTCCAACTCGCCTGTGATGTGCAGCGCCCTCGGCGTGTGATAGGGCGGGCTGCCCTCCAACTGGCAGAGAAACCAGAGGCGTTGCTGCGCGAAAGACATCGGCGGGTTTCCCGTCCGCGCGCGCCGCGTGACGGCACGCGACTCGGACGCGGACTCCGCGCCCTGTCTGATTCTCTTTTTCAAGAGCGCCAGTTTCGCGGGCGACAGCGCGGCCCTGCGCGAATTGGAAACTCTCTCGTCCATCATTTCGGCTCGCGCCCCTTCGTCGGCCTCTTCACCCTTTCGCGGCCCGCGCCGGTCGCTCGTGGTTGACTAACCTTTCGGCCTCTTCTTCCGGCAGGGCTTCTATCTCTTCGAGCAGAAGCTCTTCGACGAGCGACGCGAGTTCGGCAATCGTCGGCCGCTCGAAGAAGGCGCGCAGGGGAACGTCAACGTCGAATGTCTCGCGCAGGCGCGAGACGACCTGCGTGGCGAGCAGCGAGTGGCCGCCAAGCTCAAAGAAGTTGTCGTGGATGCCGAGCGCCTTGATTCCCAGAAGGCTCTGCCAGACGTCTGCCACCGTCTGTTCGATCTCGCTGGTCGGCGCGGCGAATTCGCTTTGCAGGTTCGGACGCTCGTGCGCCGACTCGGACTGCTGCCCGCGCGCCGCATCCGTTCCCGACTCGACGCCGAGCCAGTTGCGCGCGCGCTCGAATAAATCAGTCGGCGAGACGATGACGCGGCTCGTGTTCGCCCGCGTCACGACGCGACGGAACGCCTCGACGCTTTCGCGCGGGCTCATCACGTTCGCCGTCCGGCGCGCGTCCGCCTGCGCCAGCTCGTCCTCTTCGACGGCCCAGCCGTCCCAGTTCGCGCTCATCCAGCGCGGCGGCGAGGCCGCGCCGCCACGGCTCGCGGCGAAGGCGTCGACGAAAAGATTCGCCGCCGCGTAAGCCGCGAAACCCAGACCGCCGAGGACGGCCGCGTTCGAGGAGAAGGCGAGACAAAAATCCAGTTCTCTCCCGCGCAAGACTTTTTCCAGAACGTAGAGGCCGCCGACCTTCGGCCGGAAGACTCGCGCGGCCGTCTCGCTATCGAGCGCGAGCACGGGCGCGGCGGAGAGCGAGGCGGGCGCGGCCGCCGCGTGAAGGACACCGTCGAGGCGTCCGAAGCGTTCGTCAATCTCATCGACGAGCGCGCGCATCTGCTGCTCGTCGGCCACGTCCGCCGACGCGACGAAGACCTCCCCGCCCTCTTCCTCGATGGCGCGCAACGCACCGACCTTCCGCCCGAACTCCTCATCCAATGCCGCGCGCTCATCCCACTCGTCGCGCGGAGGAAGCGGCGTCCGCGCGGTGAGCACGAGCTTGGCCCGGCACTCGCGCGCGAGGTATCGGGCCAACAGCAGGCCGACGCGACCGAGTCCTCCCGTAATCAGATAGACGCCGCCTTCGCGCAAGCGTCTGACCTCCGGCGCGTCGGACGCCACCGGCACTTGCTCAAAACTCGGCGCGAAGCGCCTGTGCCCTCGATAGGCGACGACCGCGTCGCGCGCGTCTGAAGTGACTTCGGCCAGCAGACGTTCTGCGAAACTCTCGCGCTCCTCTTCCCCGGCCTCGCCGAGCGCGAAGTCGATGCTGCGACAGGCGACGTGCGGGTGTTCCTGCGCGATGACTTTGCACGGCCCGAGTATCGTCGCACGCTCCGGTGCGGCCGCCCCTTCGCCGCCCAAGTCGTGCAGCCCGCTCGTCACCGTAACCAGACGAATCTCCTGACGCACCTTCTGCCGCGCGAGCGCCTGCGCCACACGGATGAGACTGTAGAAGCCGCGCTCCAGACAACGCTCGAAATATTCGTAGCCCGGCTCGGCCTCCTCCTCCGCGACGCTCCACAGATGGACGATGCGCTCAGGCATCAGCCCTTCCGCGTTTAGCTCGGCGGCGAGTCGCTCATAGTCCTCCGGCCGCCTTGCGTCGATTTGGAAAGCGCCGCCTTCGCGCGCGACGTATTCGTTACCGGCGCTGACCATCGACACGCGCTGGCCTTCGCGCTCCAAGCGTTCGACGAGTTTCGCGCCCCAGCCTTTCGCGTCGGCGAAGACGAGCCACGTGTGCGCGTCGGCGCGCAACTCTTCGGACTTGACCGGCGCGGGCGGCATCGTCGCTTGCCACGAAGGGAGATAGAACCAGTCCGACACGTCGGCGCTTCGGGCTGCGGCGGCCCGACCGCGTCGCCCGTCGCCGTCGCGTCCCGACCACTTCGCGGTCTCGACCCAGTAACGCTGACGCTCGAATGGGTACGTCGGCAGCGGCACGCGGCGGCGCTCC